>JAYUHN010000455.1:0-22190 GCA_043766965.1 Ramlibacter sp.
GAACTTGAGCAGGTCCTGGCGGCCCTGCGGCGCCTGGACGACCGGACCTACGGCCGCTGCCTGGACTGCGGCAAGGACATCGACCTGCGGCGGCTCGAAGCAATGCCCGCGACGCCTTTCTGCACGGCGTGCCAGTCTGTTCGCGAGCAGGCGCGACCCGCCGCCACGCAACCCTGACGTTTGCGGTCGGCCGCACAATAGGTCATGACCACGACGACTGCCGCAGCCACAAGATCCAGGAAGGCCGCAAACCGATCCCATCCATCACCCGCCTTGCGGCCGCCACCGCCGCGCGTGCTGCTCACGGGTTTTGATCCCTTCGGTGATGACCGTGACAGCCCCAATCCGGTCAATCCGAGCTGGCTTGCGGTGAAAGCGCTGCACGGCAAGCGCATCGGAGGTCATCGGGTGGTCGCCGCGCAGTTGCCGTGCGTCTTTGATGTCTCGATCACCGAACTGCGCAAGCTGCTGCGCACGCACAAGCCCACGCTCGTGATCTGCGTGGGGCAGGCGGGTGGGCGCAGCGCAGTGTCGCTGGAACGCGTCGCCATCAATATCAACGACGCGCGCCTACCCGACAATCTGGCAGCGCAGCCCGTTGACACACCGGTCCATGCCGAAGGGCCGGCCGCTTACTTCAGCACGCTGCCGATCAAGGCGATGCTGGCGGCGCTCGAAAGCTCCGGTGTCCGGGCCGAAGTCTCGCAGACGGCAGGCACCTTCGTCTGCAACCACGTCTTCTACGGCCTGATGCACGAACTCGCGACGCAGGAGACGCTGGCCGGCGTCCGCGGCGGGCTGATCCACGTGCCCTGGTTGCCGCAGCAAGGTCTGCCCTCGATGGCGCTGCAGGAGATCGTGCGCGGGCTGGAAGTGGCAATCCATTGCGCCGTCACGACGGGCGCGGACATCCGCAAGCAGGCGGGCGCGCTGAATTGAGGCCGAAGGGGCGGCGCGCTCAGCTGACGATGCCGTACTCGCCGCCGCGCGCCACCGCCCGCTGGTAAGCAGGCCGGGCATGGATGCGCGAGAGAAAGTCCATCAACCTCGGCCGTGTCGCGTCGAGCCCCGCCCGCGCGGCCGCGGCCTCCAGCGGAAAGCTGATCTGCACGTCGGCCGCCGAGAACGCGTCGCCCGCGAACCATGTGCTGCGTCCGAGCTCGGCCTCCATGAAATCCAGGTGCCGGTCGATCTGCGGCTGGACGAAGCTGTCCAGCGCACGCGCCGCGATCGCGCGCGCCACCGGCTTGGCGAAGAACGGCATCTTTGCTTTGGCGATCCGGTCGAACACCAGTTTCAGCAACAGCGGCGGCATCGCCGATCCTTCCGCGTAGTGCAACCAGTAGCGATAGCGCAGGCGCTCGGGCGACCCAGCCGGCGGCACGAAGCGACCCTTGCCGTGCGTCTCCACCAGGTATTCGAGGATAGCGCCGGATTCCGCCAGCACCAGGTCGCCCTCGGTCAGCACCGGCGACTTGCCCAGGGGATAGACAGTGCGCAGTTCCGGCGGCGCCAGCATCGTGACCGGGTCGCGCTGGTAACGGCGCACCTCGTATTCGATGCCAAGCTCTTCCAGAAACCACAGCACGCGCTGCGACCTCGAATTGTTCAAATGGTGCACGGTGATCATGGGCGCATGGTAGGCCAGCGACAAGACCATGGGGGCCGTCCGAAAGGGGATCGCGCCTAAAATCGGCTGGTGTCCATCCTCAACGCCGACCTGCACTGCCATTCCGTGGTCTCCGACGGAACCATGAGCCCGGAAGACCTGGCGGCCCGGGCCGCGGCCAACGGGGTGGAGCTGTGGGCGCTGACCGACCACGACGAGACAGGCGGCCAGCAACGGGCCGCCGCGGCCGCGCGCTCGCACGGAATGAAGTACCTGACCGGCACCGAGATTTCGGTCACGTTCGTGGGCCAGACCGTGCACATCGTGGGCCTGGGCTTCGATCCGGACGACACTCTGATGCAGCAGGGGCTGACCGATACCCGGGGCGGCCGCGGTGCGCGCGCCATCGAGATGTCCGACGAACTGGCTAAAGTCGGCATCAAGGACGCCTACGCCGGCGCGCTGCGCTACGTCGGCAATCCGGAACTGATTTCGCGCACCCATTTCGCCCGGCACCTGATCGAATCCGGCGTTTGCAAGGACACCAACGAGGTGTTCCGCCGCTTCCTGACCGAGGGCAAGCCGGGCTTCGTCCCGCACCGGTGGGCTTCGCTGCGGCATGCGGTGCAATGGATCACCGCCGCCAAGGGCGTTGCGGTGATCGCGCATCCGGCCCGCTACAAGTTTTCCGTCAACGAGGAATACGCGCTCTTCACCGAATTCAAGGCGCACGGCGGCCAGGGCGTCGAGGTCGTGACCGGCAGCCACACTCCGGCCGAATACGTGAAGTATGGCGAGACGGCACGCGAATTCGGGCTGGCGGCATCGCGCGGCAGCGACTTTCACAGTCCTACCGAAAGCCACACCGACCTGGGCCGGCTGCCCTACCTGCCGGGCGAACTCACGCCGGTCTGGGAGCTGCTGGCCGACCGCATCCAGTGAGCCTGGCCGCGCGGGGCCCGGCGTTCGGGGCGCGGCAGGGGTTGGTCGGAATCGCTTTGGTGACTGGCGCCTGCGCCTGCTTCTCGGTGCTGGACATCACCACGAAATATGTCAGCGCCTGGGTTCCACTGCTGATGGCATTGTGGTTCCGCTATGCGTTCCAGGCGATTGCAACGACGCTGGTCGTGCTGCCGCTGCGCGGCGTCAAGGTGCTGCGCACCCGCCACCTGCCGTTCCAGTGCCTGCGCGGCGTCCTGCTGCTGACCAGCAGCCTGTTTGCCTTCGCCAGCCTGAAGCACATGCCGGTCGGCGAATTCACCGCGATCGTCATGATCTCGCCTCTGGTGGTCACCTTGCTGGCTGCCACCGTGCTCAAGGAGCGCGTTTCTTTGCCGCGCTGGATGCTGGTGGCCGGCGGTTTTGCCGGCACAGTCGTCATCATCCGCCCGGGCGGCGAGACTTTCCACTGGGCCAGCTTGCTGCCGCTCGGGCTGGTGGTCAGCAACGGCTGGTTCCAGGTGCTGACCAGCAAGCTGGTGCGCACCGAGGACCCGGTGACGATGCAGCTGTACACCGGGTGGGTCGGAACCTTGTTCGCGAGCCTCGCCCTGCCCTTCGTCTGGGTCCAGCTCGGAGCCTCCTGGTTGTGGTTGCCTCTCGGCTTGATGGGCGTGATGGCGACCATCGGCCACTTCATGCTGATCCTGGCCTACCAGCGCGCGCCGGCCGCGACGCTCACGCCTTATCTTTATTCGCAGATCGGTTTCGCGATGCTGGGCGGCTGGCTGGTGTTCGAGCACGTGCCGGACGGCTGGGCGATGGCGGGCATGGTGCTGATCGCGGTCTGCGGCGCCGGCGGCGCCTGGCTCACCGTGCGCGAGCGGCGGCTGACGATGGAACCCATCGCTGTCTGAATGCCCGAACAGCATGGCCCAGTATTTCGACGTTCATCCCGACAACCCGCAGCCCAGGCTGCTGAAGCAGGCGGCTACCCTGCTCACACGCGGCGGCATCGTCGCCGTGCCGACCGATTCGAGCTACGCCCTGGCCTGCCACCTCGACGACAAGGCCGCCGCTGACCAGCTGCGCCAGATCCGCGGCGTCGACGACAAGCACCACCTGACCTTGCTGTGCCGGGACCTGAGCGAGCTGGCGAATTACGCACGGGTCGACAACCGGCAGTACCGGCTGCTGAAGTCCGTCACGCCGGGTCCGTACACGTTCATCCTCGAAGCCAGTCGCGAGGTGCCGCGCCGCGTCAGCCATCCGCAGCGAAAGACGATCGGCCTGCGGGTTCCCGACCACCGCGTGCTGCAGGAACTGCTGGCCCTGCACGGCGCGCCGCTGCTGGCGACCACGCTGATTCCGCCGCAAGAGAGCGAGCCGCTCAACGACGCGCAGGAAATCCGCAGCCGCTACGAGAAGCTGCTGGCCGGCGTGATCGACGCCGGCGCCTGTCCTTCCGAGCCGACCACCGTGATCGACCTGACGCCGATGGGCGCCGGCGGGGAGGCCGTGGTGCTGCGCATGGGACGCGGCGAACTGGCCGCGCTCGGTTTGTGAAGAGCCTCTGAGACAATCGCCCGGTGGATATACCCAATCTCCTTCAAACCGTCCTGATCTACGCGTTGCCGGTGCTCTTCGCCATCACCGTGCATGAAGCAGCCCATGGTTACGTGGCCCGTTACTTCGGCGACAACACGGCGTACGCGGCCGGGCGGATGACGCTGAATCCCTTCAGCCACATCGACCCGATGGGCACGATCGTGATGCCGCTGCTGTTGTATTTCGCGACGTCCGGCGCCTTCCTGTTCGGCTATGCGAAGCCGGTGCCGGTCAATTTCGGTGCCTTGCGGCATCCGAAACGCGACATGGTGTGGGTGGCGCTGGCCGGTCCTGCCTCCAATTTCATCCAGGCCGTGTTGTGGGCGATCGCGTACACGCTGCTTGCCGGTACCGGAACGACGGAACGCTTTTTCGTCGAGATGTGCAAGGCAGGTGTGCTGGTGAACCTGGTGATGTGGGCGTTCAACCTGTTTCCGCTGCCACCGCTCGACGGCGGGCGGGTGCTGGTGGGCCTGCTGCCATGGCGCGCCGCGCAAGCCGTTTCACGGGTCGAGCCGTTTGGCTTCTTCATCGTGCTGGCCCTTGTGCTGGCCGGTGTCGTCGGCAATTATTGGCTGCGGCCGCTGATGCGCATCGGCTACGAAGCGATCGACCTGATGCTGCTTCCCCTGCAATCCTTTTTTCGCTAGCCGCCGCCCATGAGCAAGCCAGCCGTCACCCGCTTCCTGACCGGTATCACCACCTCCGGCACGCCCCATCTGGGCAACTATGTCGGCGCGATCCGGCCGGCAGTGCAGGCCAGCCGCCGGCCCGGCACCGAGAACTTCTATTTCCTGGCCGACTACCACGCGCTGATCAAGTGCGACGAACCGTCCCGCATCCAGCGCTCGACGCTGGAGATCGCCGCCTGCTGGATCGCAACCGGGCTCGATCCCGAACAGGTGTTTTTCTACCGCCAGTCGGACATCGCCGAAATCCCGGAGCTCACCTGGCTGCTGACCTGCGTCACCGGCAAGGGTGTTCTCAATCGCGCCCATGCTTACAAGGCCGCGGTCGACAAGAACACCGCAGCGGGCGGCGACCCCGACGCGGATGTGACCGCCGGCCTGTTCATGTACCCGGTGCTGATGGCCGCCGACATCCTCATGTTCAAGGCGCACCGGATCCCGGTGGGGCGGGACCAGGTGCAGCACATCGAGATGGCCCGCGACATCGCGCAAAGCTTCAACCATCTGTATGGCGAGCACTTCGTGCTGCCGCAGGCCGCCATCGACGAATCGGTCGCGACGCTGCCCGGTGTCGACGGCCGGAAGATGAGCAAGAGCTACGACAACAGCATCGCGCTGTTCGCGCCGCCTGAGCGGCTGAGAAAGCAGATTGCCGCCATCGTGACGGATTCGCGGGCCCCGGGTGAACCCAAACAGGTGGAAGGCTCGGCGCTGTTCCAGATCTACCAGGCCTTTGCCTCCGCGGACGAAACGGCCGGCTTGCGCAAGTCGTACGCGGAAGGCATCGGCTGGGCCGACGCCAAGCAATTGCTGTTCGAGCGGATCGACCGCGAGATCTCGCCCATGCGCGAGCGTTACCAGGCACTGATCGACGATCCCGCCGAGCTGGAGCGCATCCTCGTCGCCGGCGCAGAAAAGGCCCGGGCCCGGGCCACCCCCTTCACCGCCGAACTGCGGCAGGCGGTCGGCTTGCGCCACCTGTCGGCACAAGCTGCGAAGGCGCCCACTGCCGGTCCGGTCCGGGTGGCGCGACCGTCCTTCAAGCAATACCGTGAAACCGACGGCAACTTCTATTTCAAGCTGCTTGACGCCAACGGCAAGCTTTTGCTGCAAAGCCGGGCTTTCAACTCGGCACGGGAAGCCGGGCTGGCGATCGCGCAGTTGCGCCGCGCACCGGTCGCGCACACCGAAACGGCGGCCATCGCAACCAGCCCGGCCGGCATCGGCGTGGCGGACGTCGCCGCCGCATTGCAGGTTTTGGCTGACGCAGTCTAAGGAATCGGCCTGCCGCTGCGCACCCCTATCGGCGTTATCCTTTGTTTTCACTTCCGACAGAGAAAGTATCCGTAGTAATGAGCTTGTATGTGATCGACGACCATCCACTGATGCGCGAAGCCGTTGTGATGCTGCTGCGGCGGATTCGCCCCGGCGCGAACGTGGTCGAACTGGACCGTATCGGTGGTGTTGACGCCGCCGTGGCGCAGCATGGCGCACCCGAATTGATCTGCCTCGACCTGAAGCTGCCCGACACCACCGGCACATCGGGCGTGCAGGACCTCAAGACCCGTTTCCCGGACGCGCCGCTCGCGGTGTTATCGGCCTCCCCGGCGGCGGACGCCGAAGAACAGTGCATCGAAGCCGGCGCCGACATCTACATCGAGAAGTCGTCGGGCGCGAGCGAGATCGGCAACGCCATCCGGGCGCTGATGAGCGCGGACGGAGGTTTCGAGGAACTCACGCCCGCCGACAGCAAGCTGTCGAAGCGCCAGAAGCAATTGATCGTGATGCTGGATCGCGGCCTGTCGAATCGCGAGATTGCCGGCGAACTCGGGATCAGCGAGCACACCGTGAAGGTCCACCTGTGGCGCTTGTTCCGTCGGCTGGGCGTGAAGAGCCGGACCCAGACCATTCACTTCGCCCGCACTCACGGGATGCTGACCAGCTGAGTGACAGAAGCGGCCGCCCGTTCGGCCGCCTGGACAGCGTCGGTCGGGCGCAGCTGCAGGCGAAACACAGTGCCACGCCCAGGGCGCGACGCGAGCGTCAACGGATGTCCCAGGATGTGCGACAGGCGGGCGACGATGTACAGCCCCAGCCCGAAGCCATCCTCGGTCCCGGCATGCACCGGAACCTTGTAGAACTCGCGGAAGATTTCACTCTGGTGTTCCGGCGCGATCCCCACGCCCGTGTCCCAGATCTCGATCCGCAAGCCGGACCGCGTTGCCCGCGACGCAACCAGCACGCCGCCGCGCTGGGTGTACTTCAACGCGTTGGAAATCAGGTTGCCGACGGTCCGCTGCAGCAGTATCGGATCGGTCATGATGGTGCCGGGCGCGACGCGCATGCGCAGCGCCAGCCCCTTCGCTTCGGCCAGCGGCCGGTATTGCAGCTCGAGGTCGTGCAGCAGTTTGGGTAACTGCACCGGCTGGATCCGCAACCGGATCTTTCCCGAGTCGAGCCGCACCAGGTCGAACAGCGAGTCGAACAATGCATTCACCGCCTTGGTCGATTGCACGATCTTCGGCGCGATCTCATGCGCTAGTTCGGGCTCGCTACCCAGCCAATCGGCGTACAGGCTCAGGGCATGCACCGGCTGACGGATGTCGTGCGCCGCGCTGGCCAGAAAGCGGTTCTTGATCTCCACCGCGTCGAGGGCGGCCTGGGTTTGCCGCGTCAGCGATACGATCAGCTGGTTGTTGCGGAACTGCAGTTCGAAATTGGTCCGGTGCGTCATGTGCAGGCGGCGCCCGGACTGCCTCAGGGTCAGCCAGAAAACCAGCAGCAGGGCCATGATCCAGTAGTGGAAGAAGGGGCCGCCAAATGCGAGTTCGGCGCCGACCCGCCAAAGCATCACCACCAGCGCCGTGACGGCCAGCACATCCAGATAGGCCCGCATCGTTGGCAGGTGGCTGGACAGGCTGTTCATCGAAAACATGGCCAGGCCCGCGATGAACAGCCAGCAGATGAACTGGTCGGCCAGTGGGGCGCGGTCGAAGAACAGCGCGGTCGTCAGCCCCCAGACCAGGGCGCTGAGTGGCCACAGCAGGCGCCAGCGCGAAAAGAAATCGAGTTGCGCCGCCGCATCGCCTTCGGCCGGGCCCTGCGCATAGCTGCTCGACATCCAGAGGCGAACGATCGAGATCCCCACCGCGGCGACGGTCCATGCGGTGAGCACGCCGAGGGACGCGTCGTCCCACAGCAGCCCAAGCACCGTCGTGATTCCCAACAGCGCGATGAACTGGGAGTTGCGCGCGGTGCGCATCAGGCTGCGCACCAGTTCGCCCTCGACCCATTGCGCTTGTGCCTGTGTCGGAATCCCGGGCGAGATGTCGGGCTTCATTGCCCCAGTCTAGTGGAAGGCCTTCCTGGCGCTCAGGCAACAACTGCGCGCCGCCGGTCTACCGGCTCGATGCGCAGCAGCTGCCGGTATTTGGTGACCGTGCGACGCGCGACCTGGAAACCCTGTCTAACAAGACTGCGGGCCAGCTCGACATCGGACAACGGCCGGTCCGGCGTTTCCGCCGCGATCATCTCTGCGATCAGGCTGCGGATCGCCGTCGGCGAACATTCGGCGCCGCTGGCGGTGGCCAGTCCACGCGAAAAGAAGTACTTGAGCTCGAACACGCCGCAGGGTGTGGCCATGAACTTGTTGTTGGTGACGCGCGAGACTGTGGACTCGTGCACGCCCACTTCTTCGGCGATCTCGCGCAGGGCAAGCGGCTTCATCGCCATTGCGCCGTACGCCAGAAAATGCTGCTGGCGCTTCAGGATCGCCTGGGACACGCTGAGGATGGTCGAAAAACGCTGCTCGACGTTGCGCACCGTCCAGCGGGCGTCCTGCAGGTGCGCGCCCAGTTCGGCGTCGCCGGCGCAGCGGTTGCTGCGAAACAGGTCGGCGTAATTGCGATTGACGCGAACCCGGGGCACCACCGCGTCGTTGAGGGCGGCAGTCCAGCCGCCGCGATTCTTCTTCACGATGACATCGGGCGTCACGTACTGGAAGGTCGGCGTCCCGAAGCGCCAGCCTGGCCGCGGATCGAAACGGCGGATGGCCGCGCAAGCCGCCTGCACCGTCGCCGGTGTCGCCTGGATGCGGCGCGCCAGCCCCGCAATGTCGCGTCCCGCCAGGGCCGGCAGATGATCCCTGAGGATGACGCCGGCGAGTTCCTGAAGGCGGTCATCGGTGATCGACTGCAACTGCAGTTCGAGGCACTCCGCGACGCTCCTGGCACCGACCCCGGCCGGATCCAGCGCCTGCACGCGGCGCAGCGCAATCAGCAGTTCCGAGGCATCGGCCGCAGGCCACAGGACGATCGCCTGTTCCAGCTCTTCCAGCGGTGTGCGAAGGTACCCGTCCTCGTCCAGCGACTCGACCACGACCGACGCCAGGATCCGGTCCCGCTCGGACAACGCCAGCAGGTTCAGCTGGCCGAGCAGATGCCCAGCCAGCGACGTCGGGGCCGCCAGCGTGTCGAAGACACCCTCGGAGCCATCGAGCCGGGCGCGCGGCAAGGGGTCGCTGCCCCAGGAATCGCTGGACGAGCCTGGCTCGTCCGATTCGGGGGGCATATCGTCCCGCGGAAGGCCGTCCTCCACGGCAGGCTGGCTGTCGTCAATTTCCAGGAACGGATTGGTGTCCAGGGCGCCTCGAACGATCTGCGCGAAATCGATGGAGGACATCTGGAGCAGTCGCACAGCCTGCTGGAGCCGCGGAGACAGCGCCGGTTGAAGGGCGGTGGTGACTTGAAAGGCGAGTTGCGTCATTCGGTTCTGGCCCATCGGCAATGGACAAACGTACGGTGGGCACGGGCACTAACTGCAACACTCGTGCCCGTGCATGCCTTACAGGCGAATGGGTCACGATTCACACGATGTGTTACCCCAGGGCTGGCGGCGCTGCACCAAAAGACGTACCTAACGTCCCACCGGGCCCCGGGATCCGGATTTCGTCGTGCCGCCCCGATGGCACAACAGGCATCAATTGCCGCAAGACCTGCCGAGCACCGCGGCGGCAAGCTCATGGGCGCGTGCGGTGGCAGGTTCAGGCAGGTAAGCTCAGCAAAACGCCATGATCCACGCCCTGGACGCAATCAAGTCTCGGTTAGAACGCTACTGGCCGGCCGCTTCGCTGCGTACGTACCTGGTGGCGGTGATCCTGCTTGCCACCTTTCCGATCGCCACCCTGCTGTGCGTGCGCATGGTCCTGGACGTCCGGGAGGAACAGGCGCAAATCGAAAACACACTCGTGCGCTCTGCATCCGCCCTGGCGCGGTCGGTTGAAAGCGAGCTCGGTTCATCCTTCGACGCGCTGGCCGCACTGGCGCAATCCGAACTGCTCCAACGCCCGGACTTGTCGCGGCTGGAACAACGCCTTGGCGGGCAGCCCCGTCCCAGGCGCGAGTGGGACAGCATCGTCGTGCTGGACGCCGGCGGCAGCCTGCTGCTCGACACCGCGTCCGACTCCCCGGCGGCAGTGTTTACGGATGTACAAAGACTGCGTCAGGTCGTGCTCGAGCGTGGCCAGCCGGCGGCGTCCGGCCTGAGCCCGGAGCCGGGCAGCTACGTCATGGTCGCGGTTCCGGTCGTTGTGAAGGGCGTGCCGAGATATTTTCTGGCGGCCCGCGTCGGCGCCCCGGTCTGGCAGCGGCTGGCCGCGCAGGCGGACCTGCCGCCGTCGGGCGTGGCGACCGTGGTTGGGCCGGACCTGCGGGTGATCGGCGCCAGCGGAGAACTCGAAGGCCTGCCCGGAGCGGCGCTTGCCTCCGACGCTGCGCAAGCCATGCGCGGCCAGGCAGTCGCCGTCGGCCGCTCCGTCGCCGGCGACGGCACTGCCCTTTATTCGGCATGGCGCGTGCTGCCCTCTTCCGGCTGGGGCGTGCGGGTGTCGTTGCCGGCCGGGCCCATCGACGCCGGCCACGGCCGCGCCATCCTGCAGACCCTGTCGACCAGCGGCGCCAGCCTGCTGCTGGGCGTTTTGCTGGCGGCCCTGGCCGCACGCCAGGTGACCAGGCCGCTGCAACGACTCGCCCTGCACGGGCCGGCCGGGTTGACCGGGCCGTTGCGGGTCCGCGAGATCGCGCTGCTGCGCAAAGCGCTGTTCACGGCCAAGGCGAAGGACCAGGCCGCACGCGTGCGGCTGGAGGCGAAGGCGCAGGAATTCGAAGCGCTGTTCGACAGCAGTCCGATCGGGATGGCATTCGCCCAGGATCCGCAGTGCCACGTGGTGTCCCGGAACGCCGCGATGGACCGGATGCTCGGCGCCGAGGGGCCGCTCGCGTCGACGGCCCGTCTGCTGCACCGGGGCCGGCCGCTCGAACCCGGCGAGTTCCCGCTGCAGCGCGCTGCTGCACTGGGCGAGACGGTGCTGGCGATGGAGCTGGAGATCGCCGTGGACGGCCAGCCGTCCACCTTCGTCATCGCCAACGCAGTACCGCTGCATGACCGGGACGGCCGTCCCCGCGGCGCGGTCAGCGCACTGGTGGACATCACCGAGCGCAAGCGGGTCGAGGCCCGGCTGCTGTCAGCCGACGTCGAGCTGCGCGAGAGCCAGCGGCTGATGGCACTGGCACAGGAAGCCGGGTACGTCGGCTTCCTGCACTACCGGTTCGGCGGCGACCAGCTGGCGTGGACGCCTGGCCAATACAAGCTGTTCGGAATCGACAGCCTGGGGGCAAGCGGGCTGGCCGGCTGGTTCTGCCGGATCGATGGCGGCGACCGCGAGCGCGTCGAGCGCGAGTTCTGGACCGCTTGCGCCCTGCGCCGGAAAAAGGAAACGCTGGAGTACCTGGTCGTGCGTCCGGACGGAACGTCGCGCTGGCTGTCCACCCGTGTGATGCTGCGATACGACGGCGATGGCCGCGCGCAACACATGACCGGCGTGACGGTGGACATGAGCGACCATCAGGAAGCCGAACGCCAGCGGACCCTCCTGGTCGAACGGGCACTGGCGGCCCGCCTCGAGGCCGAATCCGCAAGCCGGGCCAAGGACGAATTCCTGACAATGCTCAGTCACGAATTGCGCAACCCCCTGGGCGCCATTTCGGCGGCGGTGGATGTGCTGGGAAGCGAACTGGCGGACAAAGAAACTGCCGCCGACGCCCGAGCCATCATCACGCGGCAGACCCGCAACCTGTCGCACATGATGAACGACCTGCTGGACGTCGGCCGCGTAATCGCCGGCAAGATCACGCTGTCGCGCCAGCCGGTGGACATCGCGGCAATCGCCGCCCGGGTCGGGAAGACCATGGCACTGACGGGCGCCGCCACGCAGCACGGGCTGCACCTGGAGCTGGAGCCGGCGTGGACGGACGGCGACGCGGTGCGGATCGAGCAGATCGTGAGCAACCTGCTGACCAACGCGCTGAAGTACACGCCCCCCGGCGGCAACGTCGATGTCACCGTCCGGCGGGAGGGCGAGACGGCACTGATCGAAGTGCGCGATTCGGGCGAAGGCATCTCGGCCACCCTGCTGCCGCACGTCTTCGACCTGTTCGTGCAGGGAGAGCGGACCCTCGACCGCCGGGCCGGCGGCCTGGGGATCGGCCTGACACTGGTGCGGCGGCTGGCCGAACTGCATGGGGGCACCGTGGGCGTTCAAAGCTCCGCCCAGGGCAGCAAGTTCACCGTCCGCCTGCCGGCGGTCGAACCCGTTCCCGCGCCCGCGGACGCTGCCCTGCCGATGCAGCGGCGCCGCAACGTGCTGGTGGTGGAGGACAACGGAGATGTGCTCGCCGCCCTGCGTTCGACACTTGAGCTCGATGGCCATTCGGTCAGCACGGCGGCCGACGGCGTTGAAGGCCTGACGCGACTGCTCAGGCTGAGGCCGGAAGTCTCCATCGTCGACATCGGCCTGCCGGGAATCACCGGCTTCGAACTGGCGCGGCAGGCGCGCGCCGCCGGTTATGCGGGGCGCATGATCGCCATATCGGGTTACGGACACGAGCGGGACATGGCCCATGCCATGGTGGCCGGCTTCGACGCTTACCTCGTGAAACCGGTCGACCGGCTGCAACTTCGGGCGAGCCTCAGCGCCGACTAGTCACCAGTTGTTACATGACCGCCGCCTGGTGCTCATGCGGGGCAATAATGAACCGCTACCGTCCAGTTGGGCGCTACTGCAATGCAAAGGGAGAACAATGGGCCACGCCCTCATCGTTGAAGACGACGCCGACTCGGCTCGAATGATGGCGGCGCTCGTCACCACCGAAGGCTATTCCGCGGCGACGGCGCAATCGCTTCGCGATGCCCGGCGCCAGCTGGCCTTGCAGCCGCCCGACCTGGTGCTGCTCGATCTCCGGCTGCCCGATGGCAACGGCATGGCCCTGCTGGAGGACCATGCGCTCATGGGCAACTCGGAAGTGGTGCTGATGACCGGGCATGCCTCGCTCGAAACGTCGATCCAGGCGCTGCGCTATGGCGCGGCCGATTATCTGATCAAGCCGGTCAGCGCGCGCCAGCTGCAAAGCATCCTGTCGAGGGTGATGAAGCCTTCGGTGCTGCAGGCCGAGGTCGAGGGCCTGCTGACCGAACTGCACCGCAGCGGGCGGTTCGGCCACATGGTGGGCCAGTCCGAGCCGATGAAACTGGTCTACGAACAGATCGCCAGGGTGTCCGGGACGTCCGTCACTGTTTTCATCACCGGCGAGAGCGGCACCGGCAAGGAGCTGGTGGCGCGCACGGTGCATGACCTGAGCCGGCGCCGCGCCAGGCCGTTCCTGGCAGTGAACTGCGGCGCAATCTCGCCTAACCTGATCGAGAGCGAAATCTTCGGCCACGAAAAGGGCAGCTTCACCGGGGCCGAACGCCAGCATCAGGGCTTTTTCGAAAGAGCGCACGGGGGCACCCTGTTCCTGGACGAAATCACCGAGATGCCGCTGGCCTTGCAGGTCAAGCTGCTGCGCGTGCTGGAAACCGGGACCTTCATGCGGGTCGGTTCGACCTCGCCGCTGGAAACGGATGTCCGCGTTGTCGCGGCGACCAACCGCGATCCGATCCAGGCGGTCGCGCAAGGAGCGTTGCGGGAAGACTTGATGTACCGGCTGAACGTGTTTCCGATCGACGTGCCGCCGCTCAGGTTGCGGCTCGACGATCTGCCGCTGCTGGTGCTGCATTTCCTGCGCGAGATCGGGGACCGGGAAGGCAGCGCCAAGCACGCGTCGCCGCAGGCCCTCGCCAGGCTGTCCGGATACGGATGGCCGGGCAATGTGCGCGAGCTTCGCAACGTGCTGCAGCGCGCCTACGTCATGACGGTCGGCAGCGAGATCGCCGACAAGTGGCTGCCCCGCGACCAGCTGGTCGATCCGGTTGCCGCGCGGAGCGCCGGAACCTCGCTCGAAGTCGATATCGGGACGCCCCTGGCTGCTGTCGAGCGCCAGGTGATCCTGGCCACTCTCGAGCACTTCGGGCACCACAAGGAGCGCACCGCGGCTGCGCTCGGGGTCAGTCTCAAGACCCTTTACAACCGTCTCAAGGAATACGGCATCTAGGAATTTGTCCTACGAGCGCCCCTGAAAGAGACGCACAGCCGCGGCTGGCGGCATGGATAGAGTGGAACAACGGCCCGCGATGGGATCCCGATCTGCAATCCACAGGAACATCCATGACCAGCCAGCTGCAACGCCATCCACGCGACTCCATCGACCTGCGCGATGACGCTGAAATCGTCTTCTGGTGTCGGAAGCTGCAATGCAGCGAGGAAGAATTGCGGCGGGCGGTGGCCGAGGTCGGGCAGCCCGCGCTGCTGGTGGCGGAGCACCTCGGCCTGACAGAATCCGCGCTGGCCTGAGGCCGGACAGTCGCCCCCCGGGGCCGGTCACAGACCGATTGCGGCAACTTTTACCATTGCGTGCCTGGCGACTCTTTGCCGAGGAGCTTCCGGCCGGGCACGCCCGTTGCCTTGTCTCTGTCGTCACTCACCTCGAAAGGACGACAGATGGCCCCCGATACCTCCAGCAAAGAAACCAGCAACAGCAGCGGCGGCGAGCGCCGCCAGAAAAGTCCGCGCGGTTTCGCGGCAATGGACCCCCAGCGCCAGCGCGAAATCGCCAGCCTCGGTGGCCGTGCCGCGCACCAGAGCGGACACGCGCATGAGTTCACCAGCGAAGAAGCCCGCGCTGCGGGCAAGAAACGTCACCGCCCGACGCAAAGCTGATGCTGGCGGGGCACGCCGCTGACGGCGCGGCACCCCGGCCAGCAACCTGCGCGCCGCGCGATGGGTCGGTTCGACTCGTTGCTCGACACAAGCGCGCAGGCGACTTGTGCGGGCTTGCCTACATGCCGGGCGGCTTGTGTCCGACAGTTCGGGCCGGTGAACATTCGCAAACTCCTTGAAACAATTGCATTTTTTTCGGGGATCTGCATGGCCGGTGAGAAGGGAATGGCGAAGACGTCCACACGCACCCTGTGGAAGGGTGCGATCACATTCGGTTTGGTCCATATCCCCATCGCGTTGTACTCCGCCACGGCCGAGACCGACCTCGATTTCGACTGGCTCGACAAACGCTCGATGGACCCGGTCGGCTACAAGCGCATCAACAAGAAGACCGGCGAGGAAATCGACAAGGACAACATCGTCAAGGGCATCGAGTGGGAAGAGGGCCAGTATGTCGTGCTGTCCGCGGAAGAAATCGCGGCGGCTTATCCACGCAGCACCCAGACCATCGAGATCGAATCCTTCGTCGACGCTGACGACGTGCCTTTCGTCTATCTCGAACGGCCGTATTACGTCGCACCGGCGAACAGGGGCGAGAAGGTGTATGCCTTGCTGCGCGAAGCGCTGAGGCAGACCAACAAGGTCGGGATCGCAAAGGTCGTGATCCAGACCAAGCAGCACCTTGCGGTGCTCATTCCCTGCGGACCGGCGCTGATCCTGAACCTGCTGCGCTGGGGCGGTGAGATCCGATCCTGGGAAGACCTCAAGCTGCCGCCGGCCGATGCCAAGGCAGCCGGCATCAAGGAGAGCGAACTGAACATGGCCAAGCAGCTGATCGGCGACATGACCGCCGACTGGAGCGCCGACCAGTTCCGCGATTCGTTTCGCGACGAAATCATGAAACTGGTGGAGACAAAGGCTAAAGCGGGCCAGACCGAAGCGGTCGCCAAGCTCGAGTCCGCGCCGTCCCGATCGGGCGGCGCCGACGTGATCGACCTGACCGAGCTGCTCAAGCGAAGCCTGCAGGGCGGCGCCAAAACCGCCTCCGGCGAGAGCAAGGGGCCGGCCCGCAAGACAGCCGCCAGCACGGCTGCGAAGAAGGCGCCGCCGGCGAAATCCTCCTCGCGGCGTGCCGCCTGAACGCCGGAAACGCATGTCGAACATCGTCTACTTTTCGCTCTGGCTGGTGGCCGCGCTGATCGCCATCGCCTTGGTCAGCGCCACCATTGCCCGGCGCCTGCGATTGCGCGAAGTGAGGCGGTTGAAGGCGCTGGAACTGCTCGACGCGCTCGGCCGCTATTCCGATTGGGTGGCGTCCCAGCGGCGCGCCGCCTTCTTCCAGGGCGAAGGCGACGAGGGCTCGTTGCCACTGGAGGAAGCCCGCAACATCAAACAAGGATGGTTTCCGGAGCTCGCCGGCGACATGGTGGAAATCCTCATCGTGCACAACCGATTGGTCGACTTTCTGTGGAACCAGCAGCTGCTGCGCTTCAAGGATCCGGAAGGCTGGCTCGAGTCGGACCACGACACCCGCTTTCTGGAGCTGTGGCGGCAGCACCGCTACGCGATCGAAGGCGTGCACATCAAGCTCAGGTCGCTGGCGCACGTTCAAGAGGCCGAGCAGGAAGAGCATCAGCTGGCCTGATGTCGCAGGTGACCCGCTATAGCGCGGCTGGCTGGGTATCGGTGGCGTCCGTCGATGGCTGGGAACTGGCTGCCTGGGGGCGGAAGCGGCCGGCTCGAAGGTCTTCCTCGAAGGCGCCGACCCAGCTGCTCTGGGCGGAGTCCTCGTAGCTGAAAGCGATGGCGCCTGCGGTCAGTTTCACGGTGACAAGCCCCGTGACGCAGCCGGGCATAAGTGGCGGCGTGATCTCCATCTTCGACACCTCGAGCTTGCTTGCCTCAAGCGACGCCGCCTCGATGGCCAACAGGAATTTGCTTTTCTCGACCGGCAGAAACTGGTCGAACCGGATCAACCTGCTCATGGGTTCCGTCTTGTTTTTTCTGATGCTGCCATGTCGCTCTCGCGGGCCTCTCGTATCCGCCAATCGCGCGATTCTATCCGGCGTTTTCCGCTAGCCTGGCGGCCGCTTTCGTGCTGCAATGGAAGGGCATGACCGGGCAGCCGCATCGTCTCTTCGCCGCCATTTCGGATGCGCTCCGCGCCGTTCGCCGCGCTTTCACGCCAACCCGCAAGACCGACGGAATGCTTGGTGGCGAAACCGACACCACCTTGTTCGGCAGCCTGTCGGAGCAACCTGGTCCAAGCCTCGGCCCGGTCAGGAACGAGTTCTGGGAGGGCAGCGGCGAATCGGGCTACGTCGACGTTGACGGAATCCGAGCAAAAGGCCGCACCACCCCCCGTCGTTGACGCCGGCGTCAGAGCCGCGAATTGCGGATCCGGTGCTTGCGTTTCTGGTCGAGAAACCAGGCCAGAAAGGGCAGCAAGAGCACCGATCCAGGCACTGCCCAGATAAACAGGTAAGGGCTGACCGAGGAGGCGGAGCGGACCATCGCCTTCAGCCTGGCTTTGTCATCCGGGGTCCAGGTGCCGCCGGTGCGCTGCTTCATCAGCAGCGGCCACGCGCCTTTCATCAGCGCCAGTTCGTCGCGCAGCCGGAGCTTCTCCCGGCTGTTGCCGGCAAGGAACGAGCAGAACCATGCCGGCGCGCGTTTCAGCTTCGCCTGGAACACGGTCGTCGATGCCGCATCGAAAGTCAGGCCTGCCCCTGACGCCGGATCCACGGGCAGAACGATATCCGGCTGAGTGGGCTGGGGAGCAGGCAACATCACGCCATTCTAATTTCGAGCGCCCGCGTGCGCACTCTCGCCTCCTCAAAGTTCAGGGCGGCAGGGCAACTTTCTGCAACTTCTTGCGGATCTACGTACCAGCACCCGTTGCCGTCCTACACGCGCTTTGCGGCCGCATGCCTAAGCTCGGTTAACTAGCGACGAACAGGATTTGCCATGTCTGACGAGAGCCACCTGCCTCGGCTGGAACGAGAAGACTTCAGCCAGTACCGGGACAAGCTGCAGGCGTGGGCGCATAGCCTCGACACCACACCCGAGCGGTTGGAGAATATCCTGCGCGGCGACGTCACGGGCGCGCGCGAGCTGCGCGCGCTGATTGGAATGGCGCCGGCGGCCGGGGAGCCCGCTGCGCACTGACGTTACTGCAAGCCCGGGCGCCATAATCCCGGCATGGAGCAACGCGTTCTGGAGATCGATGCTGCCGTGTGGAAGCTCGGGTCCCCCCAGCGCACATGGGTGGCGGCACTGGAAGACGGAAAAGTTCTGTATTTCCCCAGGCTTGCGTTCGCCCTGGAAGCGGGCGAACAGCACTTGATCTCGCCGGCGCTGCGGGATCCGAAGTCGCGCAACATCAGCCTCGACGCGCAAGGGCAGCTGAATGGAGCGCTCGGTGACGCCGCCGCCCAGGCGGCGCTGGCGTCCATGCTGGGGCGGTTCCGCCGGTTGGCGCGGACACTGATCGAATCCATCGCTCCCCGCTACGCCGATGGCTTGAGACTGGCGCCGACCAGCTACCGACCCGAGCAGGTCTCCACCCGTGCCCAGTCCTGGCGGGCCGACGACCGGCGACTCCATGTCGATGCGTTTCCGACGCGGCCCAACCGTGGCGAGCGCATCCTGCGTGTTTTTGCCAACGTCAACCCGGCGGGCGAGCCGCGGGTCTGGCAGGTGGGCGCGCCGTTCGAAGCAATCGCCAGAACCTTTCTGCCCCGCGCCCGGCCCTACTCGGCGTGGCAGGCCAGGGCCCTGCGAGCCTTGCGCGTGACGAAATCGCTGCGCAGCGAGTACGACCACCTGATGCTGCAGCTGCACGATGCGATGAAGCAGGATGCGCAGTACCAGCGTGCCGCGCCTGGTATCACGATGGCCTTCCCCGCCGGCACCGTCTGGGTCTGTTTCTCCGACCAGACGCCCCACGCGGTCACGTCCGGCCAATACATGCTGGAGCAGACCCTGCACCTGCCGGTCGCCCAGCAATACGATCGCGCCACCAGTCCGCTGGAAGTCCTGACGCGGCTGGTCGGCCATCCGCTTGTCTGAGGGCTAACGGCAGGTTGGCTTCCGACACCATCCTCTGGTAAGTGGCGACCGTTCACCGCTCCGATGCGCGCAATTCGTCCGTCAGCCAGTCCACCAGCTTGACCGCATCGGCGCGCCGTCCGAGGTGAGGGGCGATCCAGATCACAAGCTTGTTGAGCCCCGCGACAAAACCCAGCGGCGCCACCAGCGCTCCGCTGTTCAGGTCGTCGCGCACCAGCATGCGCGGGACATTGGCCAGGCCCAGTCCGCACTTGGCGGCCTGAATCAGCAGGTAGAAATGATCGAAAACCTCGTCGGTGCGCAAGGCGCCGGAGTCCTGGCCGCAACAGCGGCTCCAATCCAGCCAGGCGTGGGGCCGGGTTTTCGACACCATCAGACGGGCGCGGGGCAGGTCTGCCGCTGAAGTCAGCCGCAAGGTCCGCAGGTACTCCGCCGAGCAGACCGGCCCGATCCATTCGGTGATGACATCGGAACGAATCGCCTCCTGCGGCGGGTCGATGCTCGACAACCGGATCGCCACGCCGATGTTGTCCCGCGTGAAGTCCACCGCCCCATGACTCATGTTGTAGCGGAGTTCGACTTCGGGGTGCGCTTCCTGGAATCGGGCGAGCCTGGGAATCAGCCAGTACATCATGATCGACTCGGAGCAGGACAGCGTCAGGGCGCCCGGCCGGACCTGTTCGATACTGGACTGGATCAGGGTAAAGGCCCGTGACAGATCTTCGGCAAAGCGCCGGCCCTCCTCGGTTGGCATGGTGCCGTGCGCGTTGCGATTGAGCAATGGCAGCCCCAGCGAGTCTTCCAGCATGCGGATGTGCCGGCTCACCGCGCCGTGCGTGACAGACAACTCGTCTGCCGCGGCGCTGAAACTCCGCAGCCGCGCTGTGGCTTCGAAGGCCCGTAATGCGTTCAACGATGGCCGAGGCGACGTCATGCAGCAGCTCCTGACGGGAGAACCGGGCGGGTTTGCCCGGAGCTTTGGTTAGTTTTATTCACACTGAAACCAGTTTAAATCGTTTGATCGCTCGCCAACCCATCGGTACGCTGATGGGGGCAGGGCTCGCCTCCACGTCCCCTCCCGTCACAAACAAAACTCACAGCCGGAATGCAACGACCAGCCGCTCGCGCCGAATTCACGGCTCGCTACTTCGTCGAAAGCTCGGTTCCGTCCGAGAAAGTCGCGCAGGTCATCGCCGGCGAGCAGTCGAGCGGCACTTTCACGGCCCTGCCCGGCGAGACCGAGGAGCTCAAGGCACGATCGCGTGCCCGCGTGGTCCGCATCGACTCCTTGCCTCCGGTGCTCACGCCCTCCCTGCCCAGTGCCTTTATTGAACGGCGACCGTCCACCGGCGTGTTCCACCGGGCGCACATCGAGATCGCGTTTCCCGTCGACAACGTCGGCACCAACCTGCCAAGCCTGCTGGCGACGATTGCCGGCAACCTGTTCGAACTCGGCGAAGTCACCGGCCTGCGCCTGCTGGACTTCGACCTGCCCGCCGCGTATGCCGGGTCTTTCGGCGGGCCGGCATTCGGTATCGACGGCACGCGCCGCCTGGCGAATGTCTTCGGGCGTCCGCTCATCGGCACCATCATCAAACCCAGCATCGGCCTCTCGCCGGAGCAGACCGCCGGGCTGGTAGACAGCCTCTGCGCCGCCGGCATCGACTTCATCAAGGACGACGAGCTGAACGCCGATCCCGCCTACGCGCCCTTCCAGCAGCGGCTGGACGCGGTGATGCCGGTGTTGCACCGCCACGCCGACCGCCTAGGACGCATGCCCATGTATGCCATCAATATTTCAGGGGCGATCGACGAGATGCTGCGTCGGCACGATGCGGTGGTGCAGGCGGGCGGCACGTGCGTCATGGTCAGCGCGAACTGGGTCGGCTTTGCCGGAGTAGCCCACCTTCGCCGCCACACGCAACTGCCGATCCATGGACACCGCAACGGCTGGGGCGCATTCACGCGAGACGCCGTCCTTGGCTTCGGCTTCGAGGCGTACCAGAAGCTGTGGCGTCTGGCCGGCGTCGACCACCTCCATGTCAACGGCATCCGCAGCAAATTCTGGGAGCCGGACGAGTCCGTCATCCGTTCGGCCCGCGCTTGCCTGGCACCCTTCGCAGGCGTTGCACCACTGATGCCGGTCTTCTCGTCGGGGCAATGGGCCGGCCAGGCCCCTGACCTCTACACGCAGCTGCGCTCGACGGACCTGATGCACCTGGCCGGCGGCGGCATCATCGGCCACCCCGACGGCATTGCCGCCGGCGTCGCCAGCATGCGCGAAGGCTGGGAGGCCGCGGTTGCCGGCATCGGCCTGGAAACCTATGCGCAGACCCACCCGGCGTTGCGCGCGGCGCTGGTTCACTTCAGCGCGGTGTAGCTCAAATGGCGACTCCGCGCTCCGATCCCGCCCTGCGCCTTGCGTTCTACGGCGACGATTTCACCGGCTCGACCGACGCGCTGGAGGTGCTGGCCTTTGCCGGGTTGCGGTGCGCGTTGTTCCTCTCTGTTCCGAGCGCCGAGGCACTCGCCGGCATGGGCCCGTTCGACGCCATCGGGATTGCAGGCGCAAGCCGCGGCATGTCGCCGGCCGAGATGGACGCGCAACTTCCGGCGGTGCTCGAGGCACTGGCGGGCCTGCCTGCAGCGCTGGTTCACTACAAGGTGTGCTCCACCTTCGACAGCTCGCCGGCGATCGGCAGCATCGGACGCGTGATGGATCTGGCGCGGCAGGCTTTCGGCGACGGCGTGATCCCCATCGTGGCGGGGACGCCGGCGCTGGGCCGGTACTGCGTGTTCGGCAACCTGTTTGCCCGCTCCGGAACCGACGGCCAGGTGCACCGCCTGGATCGCCATCCCATCATGGCGCGGCACCCGGTGACGCCAATGACCGAGGGCGATCTCGCAAGCCATCTGTCGGGACAAACCGCCCAACGCATCGCGAAGTTCACACTGCCGGCCTTCGCGGCCGGGCGCGAGGCGATGGATCGCGAGCTGGACCGGATCGTCGCCGATGCACCCGGCGCAATCCTGTTCGATGGCGCAGCGCCTGATCACCTGACCGAGGTGGGGCGCCTGATCGATCGCCTGAGCGCGGGGCGCAGCCGCCCGCTGTTCACGGTCG
>JAYUHN010000456.1:0-8535 GCA_043766965.1 Ramlibacter sp.
GGTCGTGTCGCGTCCGTTGCCGTAGACCGTCTCCCCGGCGAGCGCGGCTGTCCACGCAAACCAGCGATAGCTTCCGTCCTTGTGCCGCAGACGATGTTCACAGGGGGTCGATAGCGGCGCGCGTGAACCGTTTGCGAACACCGCCAAAGCGCCTTCGTCCGGGTGGATCAGCTCAGAAAATGGGCGCCCGAGAAGCTCTTCTTCGGTCCACCCCAGACGCGTGGTCCATGCGGTGTTGACCGACGTGAACGTCCCATCGGGCCCCACGGCGACCAGGAGGTCCTGGGAGACGGCCCACGCGGTGTCGCGCTCGCGGCGCGCGACAGCGAGCTGCTCCGCTTGCTCGACCTCCGCCGTGATGTCGCGCCCGCTGCAAAAAACCATGCCGTTCTCGGGTACGCCCACCCATGAGATCCAGCGGTAGGTTCCATCCTTGCGCCGGTAGCGGTTCGGGAAATGGATCGCCGGCTGGCCTTGCTGCGTGAGGTCGAACCCCTTGCGGGTGCGCTCTACGTCGTCTGGATGAAGCAGCTTGAAGATCGACATGGTTGCGACCTCCGCCGCCGTCCATCCGAGCACCGTCATCCAGGCGGGGTTGGATGTCTCGAAGTAGCCTCCCGAATTAAGAGCCCCCAACAAATCCGGGCTCACCTGCCATGTCAAGCTGTGCTGCGCCGCGCGCGCGGCAACTCCCGCGTTGGCCAAATCCGTGTCTGGCGAAGATGCGCGTTGGTTTTCCCTCATTGGCCTTTTCGCTACAACCGAGTTGAGGGGCGAGTATCTCCCGTCCTGCCCTTGAATGAAACCGGGGATTCCACGGATGAGCAACACCAATTGACTACAGTCGATCGATGTCCTATGAACTGCACTACTGGCCCACGATCCCGGGTCGCGGCGAATTCGTGCGTCTCGCGCTGGAAGCGGCGGGCGCGTCTTACGTGGACGTCGCCCGCGGCCCTGCCGACGCGGGCCAGGGGATCCCCGCGCTGCTTCGCACGCTGAACGACGGAAGCGTCCGCCAGCCGCCGTTTGCCCCTCCCTTTCTCAAGGATGGTGACTTCGTCGTGGGCCAGACAGCGGCCATCCTGCAGTACCTGGCTCCGACCCTGAAGCTGGTCGCACGCAGCGAGCAGGCGCGAACCTGGACGATGCAGATCCAGCTCACCATCGCCGACATCGTGACGGAGGCGCACGACACCCACCACCCTATCGCCCCCAGCCTGTACTACGAGGACCAGAAACCCGAGGCACTGCGGCGCGCGGCCAACTTCTGCGGTGAGCGCATGCCGAAGTTCTTGCGGTGGTTCGAGCGCATTCTTTCGCAGAACACGGCCGGGGAGCGTTTCCTGGTCGGCAACCGCCTGAGCTATGCGGATCTGTCGCTCTTCCAACTCGTCGAGGGCCTGCGCTATGCGTTTCCTCAGGCGGCCGAGCGAATCCTGTCTGGCGCACCCTTGGTCGTGGCGCTGCACCGCCGCATCGCGGCACAGCCGCGGGTGGCGGCGTACCTGCAAAGCGAGCGGCGCATCCCGTTTAGCGAACAAGGGATCTTTCGTCATTATCCGGAGCTTGATGTCGCTTCGACGGACGGGGTCGACCGCTCAGAGGGTGGGTAGGGAAGCGGTGACAACTGTCATCTGGGCTTGACTCCGCCAGGAACCGTCATCCCGGGCTCGACTCCGCCAGGAACCGTCATCCCGGGCTCGACCCGGGATCCACGAGGTCACGCGGGCGCCCTCCTTGATAGCCCCGTTCAGCTGTTTAACTGCGCCCACACCTTGTCCAGCCGCTTGACGCTCACCGGCTGCGGGGTGCGCAGCTCCTGCGCGAAGAAACTTACTCGCAGCTCTTCCAGCAGCCAACGCAGTTCACTCAAACGATCATCGAGGGCGCCCTTGCGTTCTGCCACGAGCCGCCAAAAACGCTGCTCCTGCGGCCGCAGTTCGGACAGTTTCACCGCGTCGCGCGCGGGATCCGCCCTGAGCTTCTCGACGCGCAGGGTCACTGCCTTCAGGTAGCGCGCGAAATGCTGCAGCTGCGGCCACGGCGTGACGGCAAGGAAACGCTTGGGCATGAGCCGCTGCAGTTGCTGGGTCGCGTCGGCGGTCGATTCCGGCTGGATCTTCGTATCCTTGATCTTGCGCACCGCGATCCCGTATTCAGCCAGGATGGCGCCCGCCAGCCGCGCCACTTCGTTCGCGATCAGCGTGAGCCGTCCGCGCCCCTCTTCGATGCGGCGCTTGAATTGCGCTTCGTCGGTCGGCAGCGGCTCCAGCAGGAAAGCGCGGTCCAGTGCCACCTCGAGGACCTGGTCGCGCAACTCTTCCTGCGTGCCGAGCGTCATGTACGCGACGGCCATCTTCTGCAGATCGGGAACGTTTTTTTCCAGATACTTGATCGCGTCCTTCAACTGCAGCGCAAACAGCCGCCGCAGCCCGGCGCGATGTTTTGCGGCAGCGACGTCGGGCTCGTCGAACACTTCGATCGTCACCGCGTCGCGCTGGTCGACCAGCGCCGGAAAACCGATCAGGCTGGTGCCACCCTTGCGGATCTCCATCAGTTCCGGCAACTCGCCGAACTCCCATGACGTGTAGCGCTTCCCGGCCGTCGAGGCGGGACCGGACGCCTGGTTGCCCAACGGGGAAGAAGCCCTTTGCCCGCCGGCTCCGCTTTCGTTCTCGCCGGGACGCGCGACGCTTTCTGTCGCAGCCAGCTTGAGTCCCGCCAGCGCCTGGAACGCACCGCGCGCCTGCGCCCCAAGTTCCGCTTTCAGCGCGCCGAGGTTTCGGCCGATGCCGAGTTGGCGCCCGTGCTCGTCGACGACGCACAGGTTCATGAACAGGTGTTGCGGCACCATGTCGAGCTTGAAGTCGGCACGCTTCACGTCCAGGCTGGTCGCGTCCCGCACCAGCTTCAGCAGCGCATCGGTGAGCGAACCCCGCTCCAGGTGCGTCGCGTCGCCAAGCGTGGCCGACAGCCGGGTCGCCGACTCCGGCAGCGGGACGAAGCGAGAGCGCGGTTTCTGCGGCAGGCTTTTCAGCAGCGCCTGGAGCTTGTCCTTCAGCATGCCCGGCACCAGCCACTCGACCCGCTCGTCGCTCACCTGGTTCAGGACGAACAGCGGCACCGTCACGGTCACACCGTCGCGTGCGTCCCCAGGTTCGTGCAGGTACGTGGCAGCGCAGTCGACACCACCCAGCCGGATGGACTTCGGGAACGCGTTGGTGGTGATGCCGGCCGCTTCGTGCCGCATCAGCTCGTCGCGCGTCAGCTGCAGCAGGTTCGGGTTCGATCGCCTGGCCTCCCGGTACCAGTTCTCGAAACTGTGGGCACTGAAGACGTCCTGCGGCAATTGCTGGTCGTAGAAGGCGTAGATCAGCTCGTCGTCAACCAGTACGTCCTGCCGGCGGGACTTGTGCTCGATCTCTTCCACCTGCTTCACCAGCTTGAGGTTGGCCGCCAGGAACGGCAGCTTGCTTTCCCACTGCCCTGCCACCAGCGCTTCGCGGATGAAGATGTCGCGCGCCCCGTGCATGTCGACCGGCCCGAAACGCACGCGGCGCCCGCTGTACACCACCAGCCCGTACAGCGTCGCGCGCTCCAGCGCCATCACGTCGGCGGCCTTCTTCTCCCAGTGCGGGTCGAGCACCTGCTTCTTCAGCAGATGCCCGGCCACGTCCTCGATCCACTGCGGATCGATGCCGGCGATGCCGCGGCCGAACAGGCGCGTGGTCTCCACCAGCTCCGCGGCGACGATCCAGCGTCCGGGCTTCTTGCGCAGATGCGCACCCGGATGGGGGAAGAACTTGATCCCGCGTGCCCCGAGGTACTCGGCCTGCTCGTCCAGCTTCCAGCCGATGTTGCCCAGCAGCCCCGACAGCATGGCCTTGTGCAGCTGCTCGTAGCTGGCCGGCTGCGTGTTCATCTTCCACTTGTGTTCGGCGACGACGGTGTGAAGCTGGCTGTGGATATCGCGCCATTCGCGCACCCGGCGGATGTTGATGAAGTTTTGCCGCAGCAGCTGCTCGTACTGGCGGTTGGAGAGCTTGTGTTCGTTGTCATGGCCGCCCCGCGCATCGTGGAGCCACTGCCACAGTTTCAGGTAGCCCGAGAACTCGCTCTTCTCGTCGTCGAACTTGGCATGCTGCTGGTCGGCCTGTGCCTGCAGCTCCATCGGCCGGTCGCGCACGTCCTGCACCGACAGCGCCGACGCGATCACCAGCACTTCGTCGAGCGCATGGCGCTCGCGCCCCTCGACGATCATGCGGCCGACCCGCGGATCGAGCGGCAGCTTCGCCAGTTCCTGGCCGATCCCCGTCAGCTCGTTGCTGTCGTCGACCGCACCCAGTTCGTTCAGCAACTGGTAGCCATCCGCGATCGCCCGGGCCTGCGGCCGCTCGATGAAGGGAAATTCCTCCACCACGCCCAGCCGCAGCGATTTCATCCGCAAAATCACCCCGGCCAGCGACGAGCGCAGGATTTCAGGATCGGTGAAACGCGGCCGCGCCGCGAACTGCTGCTCGTCGTAGAGCCGGATGCAGATGCCGTTGGCGACCCGGCCGCAGCGCCCCGCCCGCTGGTTCGCGGACGACTGGCTCACCGACTCCACCAGCAGCTGCTCCACCTTGCTGCGAAAGCTGTAGCGCTTGATGCGGGCCGTGCCACTGTCGATCACGTACCGGATGCCCGGCACGGTGAGCGAGGTTTCCGCGACGTTGGTGGCCAGCACGATGCGCCGTCCCCCATGGCTGTCGAAGATGCGCTCCTGCTCCGCCTGCGACAGCCGGGCGAACAGCGGCAGCACTTCGGCGTTGCGCGTCATCACGTTGTGACTGAGATGTTTGCGCAGGTGGTCGGCGGCCTCGCGGATCTCGCGCTCGCCAGGCAGAAAGACCAGGATGTCGCCCGCTGCGTTTCCCTGCCAGAGTTCGTCGACTCCATCGGCGATGGCGCTGTTCAGGTCGTAGTCGCGGGTTTCCTCGAACGGCCGCCAGCGCTGTTCCACCGGAAACATGCGGCCCGAGACGTAGAGGACCGGCGCCGGAACGAGTTCCTGCCCCCACGCTTCGCTGCCCCCCGGGGGGGCGTCGGCCGCCTTGGGGCGGCCCGGCGCCGGCCGAGCGGAAGCGAAATGCTGCGCGAAACGGTCGGCGTCGATCGTGGCCGACGTGACGACGATTTTCAGGTCCGGCCGGCGCGGCAGGATCTGGCGCAGGTAACCCAGCAGGAAGTCGATGTTGAGCGAGCGCTCATGGGCCTCGTCCAGGATGATCGTGTCGTAGGCCTTGAGCAGCGGATCGGTCTGGGTTTCCGCCAGCAGGATGCCGTCGGTCATCAGCTTGACGGAAGCATCGCGCGACAGCCGGTCCTGGAAGCGCACCTTGTAGCCGACCACTTCGCCCAGCGGCGTCTTCAGCTCCTCGGCGATGCGCTTGGCGACGCTCGATGCCGCGATCCGGCGCGGCTGGGTGTGGCCGATCAGCCGGCCCTGGCCGGGCGGGTAATTCAGCTTGCCGCGTCCCATCTGCAGCGCGATCTTCGGCAACTGCGTGGTCTTGCCCGAGCCGGTTTCGCCGCAGACGATCACGACCTGGTTCGCCGCCATCGCGGCGGCGATCTCGTCGCGCCGCGCCGAGACCGGCAGCGACTCAGGAAAGGTGATGTTCAACGGCAAGGCGGTGGTCGATCAAAGCCATTGATTATGGCCAACCACTGTCATCCCGGACCCGATCCGGGATCCGGACAGAGGCGGCAACGCGCATACGGACCCATGGATCCCGGGTCGAGCCCGGGATGACAACCTCGGTCGTCAACGCACGTCGGTCAGCGGCAGTTCGGCGATCTGGCGCGCGTCGCGGTCGAACCACGCGATCCGGCTGTTGAAACTCCACGCGGTGCGGGACATGTCGCGCGCCATGCTCACGGCGGCCGCGGGACGCATCTGCGGCGTCGCTGCGGCCAGCACGCCGACGCCGATTTGCGCGCCCCAGGCCGCCCGGCCACCCCCTGCCGCCAGGTCCGGTGAAGTACTGAGCGACACCGGGCGGCCCAGCCGGCCGGCCACCAGCCGCGCCATGTCGACCAGCCGCACCGGGTCTGCCGAATTGCGAACCAGCAGCAGGAAGCCGTCTTCGCCCAGCCGCCCCATTTCCACATCGGCCGGCACGGTGCTGCGCAAGCGGCTGGCGCAGACGAACAGCGCGTGGTTGATGGCGCCGCGGCCATGCAGTTTTTCGAGCGCGTACAGATTGCCGATGGAGATCACGATGACCCCCACCGGCCTGGTCTCGCCCCCGACAGACTTGAACACGGCGCCCACCAGCTGCCCGGTTTCGGCATGCGTGCGCATTCGCGTCACCGGGTCGTAGCTGGGTCCCTGCGACATCACTTCGCGCAATTCGATCAGGTAGGAATAGCGGTTCCAGAGCGCCAGCGCCATGCCGGTCAGGTAAGCCGTCGAAGCCACCGCACTGACGGCATGCACCGGCCATTGCACGTGATCGCGGTCCAGAGCGATCCAGCTGAGGCCGGACAGGGCCACCAGCAGGAAAGACACCCCGTACACCGCCAGCCACGCCAGGCGGTCGCCGCGCAGGGCGCTGCGCACGCAGGCCGCCAGCGCCAATGCGGCGCCGAGCACCGCCATGGCGCAGCTCAACGCCAGTGCTCCCATCGGGCTCAGCGTCCAGCCCACCAGCACCACGGCGACGGCGATTGCCAGTGACCAGATGCGGATGCGCCGGGCCCGCGCCGCCGGCCGCATCAGTCCCAGCATGGCCAGCAGCATCAGCCCCAGCGTGCCGGAGGAGACCGCCGCCAGATGCGCCAGCACCCGCGCCTGCGCTTGCGGCCCGCCCAGCGGCAACCAGCCGAGATAGGCGACGACGAACAGCGCCGAGATCAGCGACGACAGCGACGCCGTCAGCGCCACCCGCTGCAGCGAACGAAAGAACGCCGCCAGCGACCCCGCCAGCATCAGGACCACGGCACAGAAAAACGCACCCCAGAAGCCGGCCGCCACCACCCCGATCGGGTTCATCCAGGGCGGTCCGTCAACGGCAGCTCGGCGATCTGGCGGGTCTCGCGGTCGAACCAGGCGATGCGGCTGCCGAAGCTCCACGCCGTGCGGGACATCGCGCGGCCCATGCTGATCGCCGTGGCCGGCCGCATCGAAGGCGTGGCCGCTGCCAGCACGCCGACGCCGACATCGGCGATCCAGCTGGCCCGGCTGGACTCCGGCGCCGACAGGTCGGCCGAGGTCTGCAACGACACCGGCCGCGCCAGGTGTTGCGCGACCTGGCGCGCGATCTGGACCAGTCGCGCGGGATCGACGTGGTCGCGCGTGAGCAGCAGGAAGCCGTCCTCGGCCAGCCGCCCCATTTCGACGTCGCCCGGCACCGTGCGCCGCAGCCGGGTGGCGCAGACGAACAACGCGTGGTTCACCGCGCCACGGCCATGCAGTTGTTCGAGCGCATAGAAGTTGCCGATCGAGATCACGATCACGCCGACCGGCCGGCTCGCGCCGCCTGCGCGGTTGAACACGGCGCCGACCATCTGGCCGGTCTCGGCGTGCGAACGCATCCGGGTCACCGGGTCGTAACTCGGCCCGTGCGCCATCACTTCCTTCAGCTCGATCAGGTACGAATAGCGCTCCCACAGCGCCGCCGAAATGACGGTGAGGTAGGCCATCCCGGCCAGCGCGCTCAGCGCGTGCAGCGGCCAGCCTTCGACCTCCCCGAGCGCGATCGTGCTCAGGCCCGCGATCGCCAGCAGCATGAAGACGACGCCGGTCACCGCCATCCACGCCAGCCGGTCGCCGCGGCGCGCGCCGCGGATACAGACCAGCAGGGCCACGATCGCAACCGTCAGGGCCAGCGCGGAGCTCAACGCCAATGCCGGGCGCGGCGGCAACAGCCAGCCGACCAGCACCACCAGCCCTGACACTGCAAGCGTGCCGGACCGGATGCGCAGCCCCCGGTCGGGACGGCGCGTGACGCCCATCAGCGCCAGCAGCATCAGACCGAGCAGAGCGGAACAGGCGGCCGCGATCAGCGCCAGCAAGCGCGCTTCGAGATCCCGGTCGGCGATCGGCAGCCAGCCCAGATAGGAGACCACGAACAGCGCTGAGAGCGCGGCGGTCGAGGCGGCCCGCAGGGCCACCCGGTGCAGCGAGCGGATGTACGCCAGCAGCGATCCCACCAGCATCAGGCCGACGCTGCCGAAAAAGGCCCCCCAAAAGCCCACTGCCACCGTATTCATGTGTTCCGAAGATAACCGCAGGGGCACGGGGACGCTAGAGTCTTTCCCGTACACTCATTTGCAACTTTTGCCGTCCGAGCCGATGTCCACCGTCTTCAACTTCACTTTCGTGCCCTGGTTCCGCTCGGTTGCGCCGTACATCCACATGCACCGGGGCAAGACCTTCGTGGTCGGCCTCACCGGCGAAGCGATCGCCGCCGGCAAGCTGCCGCACATCGCGCAGGACCTGGCGCTGATCCAGAGCATGGGCGTGAAGATCGTGCTGGTGTACGGCTT
>JAYUHN010000457.1:0-8506 GCA_043766965.1 Ramlibacter sp.
GCAAGTACCGCAAGCTGGTGCTTGCCACCCAGAGCCAGCTCGAGTCAGCCCGGGCGATCTACAGCTTGCGTGGCTTCCAGTTGACCCGCAGTGAAGGCGTCCACGGGTACGGCAAGGACCTGGTTGCGGAGACCTGGGAGCTCAGGCTCTGAACCCGACCACTCGCGCCATTCCGGCATCCAACGCGCCCGCTGGGCGAACGATAATCAGGGCATGAGTTTAGTGCCCGTCGCGGCAGTGCAGGCCGAGCCACCGCCCCGTCCCCAACCCGCCTCCCTCACCGACCTGTTCGTTTCCTTCACGCTGCTCGCGCTGCAGGGATTCGGCGGCGTTCTGGCGGTCGTCCAGCGCGAACTGGTCGATCGCAAACGCTGGATGACGCGCGAAGAGTTCGTCGAGGAATGGTCGGTGGCGCAGGTGATGCCCGGCCCGAACGTGATCAATCTGGCGGTCGTGATCGGCATGGGTTACTTCGGGTTTCGCGGCGCCGTGGCGGCCGTGGCGGGCCTGTTAACGGTTCCCTTGCTGCTGATGGTCGCCCTTGCGCTGGCGTACGCCCAATTTGCTGGCAACCCGCAGGTCGCCAGCGCGTTGCGGGTGATGGGCGCAGTGGCGGCGGGCCTGATTGCCGGGACCGGGCTGAAGCTGGTCCCGGCGCTCAGGCAGCACCCGATCGGGTTTGGCCTGTGCGCCGCGCTCGGTCTCGCGACGTTCGTTGCCGTCGCATTGCTGCGGCTGCCGCTGCTCGGTGTCCTGCTGGGGCTGGGAGGTATTTCCTGCCTGCTGACCTGGCGCAAGCTCTCATGACGCCGGAAGGGCTCAGCGCCCACGACTGGCTCGACCTTTTCACGCATTTCGCAACCCTGTCCTTGCTGTCGGTCGGGGGCGCCATCACCACAACTCCGGACATGCACAGGTACCTGGTGGACACGCGCCACTGGATGACCGATCCACAGTTCAGCGCGTCGATCGCGATCGCGCAGTCGGCGCCCGGACCGAACGTCCTTTTCGTCGCCTTGATGGGATGGAACATCGGCCTCAACGCAGGCGGTTTGCCGCTGGCGATGGTCGGGCTGGTGGTGTCGATGGCGGGCATCCTGCTGCCCAGCACCACCCTCACCTGCCTGGCCGCGCGCTGGAGCCAGGCCAATCGGCAATTGCGTGGAGTGCGCGCGTTCAAGCAGGGAATGGCGCCGATCGTGGTCGCGCTGCTGATCGCCACCGGCTGGATCCTGGCGACCGGCAGCAGGTACGCCGGGCAGGATTGGCCGCTGTGGCTGGTCACCGGCGTCACCGCGCTGATCGTGTGGAGGACGCGGGTGCACCTGCTGTGGCTGTTCGGCGCGGGCGCGTTCCTCGGCTGGTTCGGGCTGGTCTGAGGGCGCGCATCACTGGTCCAGGAGGTCGGCGCGGTAGAAGCTCCAGGCACTGCCGTCGTGCAGGTAGAAATGGCCGTCGGCGCAGAAATCCTTGCCCGGAAAGAATTCCCGGTAGGCCCGTGGAACAAGGCGCAGCAATTGCTCGTCGCTCAGTTCGTCGAATTCTTCCGGCGTGATCGGGCGGCCGACGCGGAGCTTTCGCGCTTCCATGTCACTTGCACCACTGCGACAGGCACGACGGGCTCTCACCACTGGCTTCCCACGCGAGGCCGGGACAGTTCTGCAAAAAGTAGCGGACCTCCTCGCAGGAGCTCATCTGCGTGCAGGAAGTCCGGGCATTGCAGGTGAAAAAATTGGGCGGCGGTTCCGCCGCCTGGGGGGTTTTCGCGGCACTGGCCGGCAGCAGGCGCTTCAGCGGCTTGAGCACAATCTCGGCCGGTGGCGCAGCGCCCATCCGCGCCTGGTATTTGCCCCAGCCATACCAGCCGACGGCGGCGACGATCAGGATCACGAGGAGACGTAGCATTGGTGTTGAAGGAGTGGCGTTGCCGGATGTTAGCGTCACTTTTCCTGCGCCGATAATGACCGCATGCGAGAACCCCCACCTTCGCAACTTCAGTTTTTCGCCGATCTGTCGGTGCAGGTCGGACAGCCGCGGGAGGCCTGAGCGCGGCACTCAACCCGTCAACCCTTTCAAGGAATTACGTCATGGATTACCGCAGCCTCGGGCGTTCATCGCTGAAGGTGTCGCCCGTCTGCCTTGGCGGCAACGTGTTCGGCTGGACGGTGGATCAGCCGACGTCCTTTTCGATCCTCGACGCCTGGCTGGACGCCGGCTTCAATTTCATCGACACCGCCGACGTCTACTCGCGCTGGGCGCCGGGCCACGCGGGCGGCGAATCGGAAACCATCATCGGCAAATGGCTCCATGCCAGCGGCAGGCGCGACCAGGTGGTGCTCGCCACCAAGGTCGGCATGGACATGGGGGATGGCAGGATCGGGCTCAAGCCCGCATACATCCGCCAGGCGGTGGAGGATTCGCTGCGGCGGCTGCAGACCGACCGGATCGACCTCTACCAGGCCCACAAGGATGACGAATCGACGCCGCTGGAAGACACGCTGCAAGCCTTCGGCGCCCTGGTGAAGGAGGGCAAGGTCGGCGTCATCGGCGCCTCCAATTACAGCGCGCCGCGGCTGAAGGAGGCGCTCGAGACCAGCTCCCGGCTCGGCTTGCCGCGCTATGAGAGCCTGCAACCGCTTTACAACCTGTACGACCGCGCCGTGTACGAAGAGGAGCTCGAGCCGCTGTGCCGCGAACAAGGCGTCGGCGTCATCAATTTCTATGCGCTGGCTGCGGGCTTTCTCACCGGCAAGTACCGCAAGCCGGCCGACGCGGTCAAGAGTCCGCGCGGCGAGAGCACCGTCGACAAGTACCTGAACGAGCGTGGCCAGCGCATTCTTGCGGCACTCGACACGGTCGCCGGGCGAACCCGCAGCAGACCGGGCCAGGTCGCCATCGCGTGGCTGCTGGCGCGGTCCAGCGTGACGGCGCCGATCGCCAGCGTATCGTCACTGGCGCAGCTGGCCGAACTCGAAGCGGCGCTGCGCATCAAGGTGTCGGCGGAAGACATCGCGTTGCTTGATCAGGCCAGCGCCGGATCCTGACCCGGGTCGTTTTCCGGCTTTCAGGTTCGCTGGCGCAACGCCTCGTACAGGAAGATGCCGCTCGCCACCGAGACGTTGAGGCTTTCCACCGCCCCGCGCATTGGGATCCGGGCGAGCGCGTCGCAGGTCTTGCGCGTGAGCTGGCGCAGGCCGGCGCCTTCCGCACCAAGCACCAGGGCCACAGGTCCCTTCAGGTCGCTCTGGTAGAGCGTGTCGGGTGCCTCGTCGCTGGCGCCGATGCACCAGATGCTTCGCTCCTTCAACTCGCCCAGCGTACGCGCCAGGTTGGTCACCATGAAATACGGCACGGTTTCGGCGGCGCCGCTCGCCACCTTGGCGACGGTGGCGTTGATGCCGGCCGCGTGGTCCTTCGGCGCGATCACCGCGTGGGCGCCAGCGCCATCGGCAACCCGCAGGCACGCTCCCAGGTTGTGCGGATCGGTCACGCCGTCCAGAACCAGCAGAAGGGGTGGTCCGTCCACCGCGTCGAGAAGATCGTCCAGCGAATGCGTTTGCGGCAACGCTTCGACGCGAGCCGCCACACCCTGGTGCCCATGGCTGCCCGCCAGTTTGGCCAGACGGATCGCGTCGGCCTCGATCAGGCGCACGCCGGCCTGCGTGGCGCGCTCGATGAACTGCCGCATGCGGGCATCGCGCCGCGCCGGCTCGTAATAGATTTCGACGACCGAGCGCGGTGCCGTCTTCAGCCGCACGCCCACCGCGTGGAATCCGAACAGGACTTTGGGAGCAGACATGGCCGGATTATCAGCGGCGCCGCGGATCCAGCTCATGTATGACGTACCCCAATGCACGAGTACCCCTTTCGCTGTGCGCCGTCATGCTGCTGGAGCTGCTCGTGCCCCCCGGCGCGGCTCGATCGCGTCCCGCGTCAAGGCCCGTGGCGGTCCGAACGAGGTGGTGGTTTCCGCTGCATACCACGACCTGCTGTGGCGCCTGAATCCGGAAACGGAAGAACTGTTCCAGACCACGGTCCGACGTCGGACCACCCGGTGGAGGTTTCCACCGTGGTGCCGGCGCTCGGCGACCACGCGCGCGAGACGCTTGCGCCCTTTTTGGTGACGCGACCTTCGCCGCTCAGCGCGGGCAGCCCGCTTGCCAGCAAGGCGGTGCAGGACATCGAGGCCGAATTGAGCGGCCTCGGTCCGCTGGCGCGGGTGCTGGTGCGCAAAATGAAGGGGCGCGCCACCAGCCCGCAAGGATTGCGCGAGTTGCTTGCGCCGACGATCCAGAGTCCAAGGACACGGGACTTTTTCCTGGAAGGCAAGCTCGGCGAGTCGCCGGCCCCGGTGTTCCCGCCCAACGCGAAGGCGGCGAGATCGATGCGTGCCTGCGATTCCGCGATTTCGTCCGGGCCGTCGCGGCCAGCATCGAGCATCCGGAGCAGCGAGCGGTCTTCCTGCAGGCGCTGCAACGCGCGCTTCCGGACCGCCCGGTCTGACGGTCCGGACTGGTCGAATCCCGGTCTCCTCCAAGTGCTTCAATGCCGCATCCGACCGGCTTCGATGGTAATGCGGCGCTCGCAGCGGGCCGCGATCCCGGCGTCGTGCGTCACCAGCACCAGCGTCGTCCCCTGCTCGCGGTTCAGTTCGAACATCAGCGTCATGACGGTTTCGCCGGTGGCGAAATCCAGACTGCCGGTGGGCTCGTCCGCCAGCAGAACGGCTGGCTGAACCACGAACGCGCGGGCTAGCGCAACCCGCTGCTGCTCGCCGCCTGAAAGCACTTTCGGATAGTGGCCGAGGCGCTGCGACAGCCCGACCCGAGCCAGCATCTCGCCGGCCGCCTTGCGCGAGTCGCGCCGCCCCGCCAGCTCCAGCGGCAGCATCACGTTTTCCAGCGCCGTCAGGTTCCCCATCAGCTGGAAGCTCTGGAACACGAAGCCGACCTTCTGCGCGCGCAGCGCCGCCCGGTCGTCTTCGCCGATCGAAAACAGGTCCTGGCCGGCCAGCCGGACGGTGCCGCGGCTCGGTGTGTCAAGCCCGGCAACGATGGACAGCAGCGTGCTTTTGCCCGAGCCAGAGGCGCCCACGATCGCGGCAGTCTCCGTCGGCGCCAGCGTGAAATCGATATCTTGCAGAATGTCGAGAGTGCCGGCGGAGTCGGTCACCGACTTGTAGACGTGCTCGACGGAAATGATGGGATCAGACATGGCATTGGGTGGTTGGACGCGGCGCGGCTTCATCGCGGCGTCCCTGGTTGGCAGTCATTACGCTCGTGCGCTCGCGGCAGGCGACGCGACCATTCTGGTCCTCGGCGACTCGCTGAGCGCCGAGTATGGCCTGAAGCGGGGCAGCGGATGGGTCGCGCTGCTGGAACGCAAGCTGGCCTCGGAGCGGATTCCTGCGCGCGTGGTCAATGCCAGCATCAGTGGGGACACCACTTCGGGTGGACGGTCGCGGTTGCCGGCATTGCTGGCGCAGCACAGGCCGCGGGTGGTGGTGATCGAGCTCGGCGGCAACGACGCCCTGCGCGGGCTGCCGTTGGGGGGCACGGAAGACAACCTGTCGCGGATGACGCAGGCCGCGCTGAGCGCCGGAGCCCGGGTGCTGCTGGTGGGCATGCAGGTCCCCCCCAACTACGGCACCGATTACGGCAACCGCTTTGCCGCCCTGTTTGCGAAAGTTGCGAAGGCCAACAAGGTGGCGCTGGTGCCGTTCCTGCTGAAGGGGGTCGCCGATGGGGATGACGCAGCACGGTTGTTCCAGGCGGACCGGATCCACCCGAAGGCCGAGGCGCATCCGCAGATGCTCGCCAACGTCTGGCCCGAACTGAAAAAACTGATCGGTCCCGGAAAGTGACGGTGCAATCGATTCCCGCGGCTGACGCGATTGCGCGGTTGGCCGACTTCAGCGCCGTGATCGATGCGCGCAGCGAAAGCGAGTTCGCCGAGGACCACCTGCCCGCCGCGCAGAACTGGCCGACCCTGAACGACGAAGAACGCACCCTGATCGGCACCGTCTATTCCCAGCTTAGTCCGTTCGAGGCCCGCAAGCGCGGTGCGGCGATCGCCGCGGCCAACATCTCGCGCCACATCGACCACTACGTGGTTGACCAGGCCAAGGGCTGGCAGCCGCTGGTGTACTGCTGGCGGGGCGGCAAGCGCAGCGGCTCGCTGGCACTGGTGCTGGACCAGATCGGCTTCCGGGTCTCGGTGATCGACGGTGGCTACAAGGCGTTCCGGGCGGCGCTGGTGGCCGACCTGCCGCGGCAGGCGGCGCGGCTGTCGTACAAGGTGGTTTGCGGCCCGACCGGGTCGGGCAAGACCCGCTTGCTCCACGCGCTGGACCAGGCCGGGGCCCAGGTGCTGGACCTGGAGGACCTGGCCTGCCACCGCAGTTCGGTGCTCGGGCAGGTGCCGGGCCAGCCGCAGCCCACGCAGAAGCGCTTCGACAGTCTGGTCTGGAACAAGCTGCGCCTGTTCGATGCCGCGCGACCGGTTTTCGTCGAGAGCGAAAGCAGGAAGGTCGGCAACCTTGCGGTGCCCGAATCGCTGATCGGGGCGATGCGCGCCAGCCCCTGCCTGCGGCTCGAACTCGCGGACGACGAGCGGGTCGGCCTGCTGCTGGAAGACTATGCATTCTTCGTCAGCGATCCCCAGCTGTTCTGCGACCGGCTGGGCGCGCTGACGACGCTCCGGGGCAAGGCGGTGGTGGAAGGCTGGCAGGCCCTGGTGCGGGCCGGGGACGTGGAATCGGTGGTGCGCCAGCTGCTCCTGAAGCATTACGACCCCGGTTATGCGGCGTCGATCGAGCGTAATTTCCGGCAGTACCCACAAGCGCGCACCATTGCGCCCCCGGATCGCTCGCGCGAAGCGATGGCAAAGCTCGCCCGTCAGGTGCTGGCGTAACGAAAACTTCAGGCCTGGGGCGTGGGGCCTCCGTCCGCCGGAGTGACACCATCCTGCGCACCGTTCTCGGGGCCGCCGTCACCACCCTCCCCGGTCTTGCGATCAGCCTTGGCCTTGAGCTTGTCTTCCTTTTTGCGCTTCTTGGCCAGCTCTTTTTGGCGCTTCTCGTATCCGTAATTGGGTGTGGCCACAGGCTGTTCCGTTGAGTTACTCAGATGCGCCCACTGTAAGGCATCCAGCGCCCCGCTTGCCGAAAACCAGGCCTCAGGCGAGCGTCACCACCTCGAAAGCTTCCACCATGGCGCCGGTGACGCTGACCGAGGCGGTCCCGCCGGTGCCGACTTGCCCTGCCAGGCCCTCCAGCAGGGTGGCCGAACAGGCGACCCTCCAGTTCGATCGGCGCGCGAACTCCTGCAGTGCCGAAGCCACCGGCGCGGCTTCGCCGGTCAGGACGCTGCCGGCATCGCCATGGAGGGGGTCGGTGACGTGCACCAGCGTTGCGGCACCGGTGTGAAGCGCGACGGTCATGCCGCTGTCGGCGCCCTTCACCAACGCCAGCGCACCGCGCAGCGCCCGGATCCGGAACGCCGCAAGGTCGGTTCCGGCCACCGGCACGAACACCGCCAGCAGGTCGTCCCCCTGCGGCACCAGGTGCCGGGCGCCGAACAGGTACAGCGTGTCGCGCGCATTCTGGTAGCCCTGGCGCACCGCCGCGGCCAGGTCGTCGCTGGGAGATTGCCGCGCCAGGATGGCCGAAAACAGGTCGACCGCCAGCACAACGGCGTCCGGATAGTCGAGCGCCTCGTTGTAGCGGCTGCTGTCGTCCCAGCGGGCGTTCAATTCCTTGAACAGGCGTTGCTCGTAAAGGTTGGCCAGCGACTGCTTCTGCCCCTCCAGGGCGGCCAGGAACTTGTCCTTGATGTCGCCGACGATCTCGTCGCGCCGTGCCTTGCGCCGCGTCAGCAGGGCCGCGACGGCGTCGCGAAGCTCCCCCGCATTGAGCGGTTTGGCCAGGTAGTCGTCGGCGCCCGATGTCATGCCCACTCGCACCTGGGCCCGCTCCGACATGGTCGTGAGCATGATGACGGGTACTTCGGAAAGGCCGGCTTCCCGGCGCATCGTGGTCAGCAGCTGGTAGCCGTTCATCCCGGGCATGACGACGTCGCACACGATCAGGTCGGGCGCCGACTGCCTGGCCATCTCGAGCCCCTGCTCGCCATCGACCGCCCACAGGACCCGGTATCCGACCCGTTGCAGGATGCCGACCACGGCCAGCCGCTGGATCGGATCGTCCTCGATCACCAGAATGGAAGCTGGACCAGCGCCTTGCGCTTCGGGAACCAGGGGTGTACTCATGAAAGCGTGTCCTTCATTGTTGCTGCCTGGACCAGCAGGAAGTGGTCCAGTGCCGCTTGCAGGGTTTCGATGCCGGGGGCGACCTGCGCCAGCTGCCCGTCCAGGGCCTGCTGCTCCAGGCCGCGCGCGATCCGGCTTAGCACGTCCGCGTTCACCGTCGCGGCGGAACCGGCCAGGGAATGCAGGTGGCGGTGCACGACCCCGGCCTCCCCGGCCTGCAAGGCGGTACGCACTTGCG
>JAYUHN010000458.1:0-3212 GCA_043766965.1 Ramlibacter sp.
TAGTCGGCCGCGCCGGAGAGCGACGCGAAGATCTTGCGCCCGTCGACGCGCCAGCCGCCATCGACCTTGCGCGCCGTCGTGCCGAACGGCGCGCGGCCGGCAGCCGCGGCGCTGCCTTCCGAAAACGGCTGGGCGTAGATGGCGCCGTCGTCGACCACCCGGCGGAAGTGCAAGGTGCGCCTTGCGCCATGCTCGCTGCGTTGGGCATCGGTCATGGCGATGCCGTCCGCGAGCAGGCCGGTCCACAACGTCGACGAGATGTGCATGTTCCACGTCAGCGCGGTGGCGCCGCAGAAGCGTCCGATCTCGGCCGCCACCATCATGTAGGTCGGATAGTCCGCGCCGCCACCGCCATCGGCCTTCGGCACGCAAAGCGCCAGCAGGCCGCTCGTGCGCAGGTCCTCGAAATTGGCGAAGGGAAAACTGGCGGCCTCGTCCCACTGCGACGCACGGGTCGCGAACTTCGTCACGCCGAGCTCATGCGCCAGCGCCAGCAGCGAGCGCTGTTGCGCGGTGAAGGGCAGATCGCCGACGGCGGGCGTGAAGGTCATCGCGATGGGTGCCGTCTAATGCAGGACCCGCGGCAGCGCGAGGAAGTTGAGCACGAGCCGGTCGAAATCGTCCGGCGCCTCCAGGTTCTGCAGATGCCCGATTCCTTCCATCTCGATGTAGGTGCTGCGCGGAATCGCCGCCGCCATCTTTTTCATCACGGCCGGCAGCGAGTTGCGGTCATGCTCCCCGGCGATCAGCAAGGTCGGCACCGCGATGTTCGCCAGGTTGGCGCGCCGGTCGAAGCCGACCAGCGCCTCCAGCGCCCGCCGGTAGGTGGAAGGATTGACCAGGCTCATGCAATGGGTCGCGAGCTGCAGGCCCTCAAGCGATGCCGCGGGCCCGGCCATTGCCGGAACCAGCGTGCCGGCCAGCTGCGCCATCGTCTGGCCCGCATCCAGCGGTGCGGTGCGTTCGGCAATGAACTTGCGCTGCCAGTCGCCCTCGGGCCTGCCGAACGATGGCGACGTTCCGCAGAGCACCAGCTTGCCCACCACCTCGGGCCGCCGCGCCACCACTTCCTGCGCCACCATGCCGCCCATGCTGTGCCCCAGCAGTGTCACGTCGCCGCACTGGAGGCTCTCGATCAGTGCGATGCAACTCTCGGCCAGGCCCTTGAAATTGTAGGGTTCGATCGGCGCGCTGAAGCCGTACCCCGGCATGTCCCACGCGACTGCCCGGTAGCCGCTGGACGCAAGCGTCTCCACCTGCGGCGCAAAGCCCAGATGGCCGCCGCCGATGCCGTGCAGCATCAACACGGTCGGACCGGCGCCGAGCGTCGTGAATCTGGGCAGCCGGCCCGTCACGGCAGCACCCGTCCCTGTTCAACCACAGGAACGCCGTCCAGCGACACGGTGCAGTTGCGCAGCGGCAGGTCGAAATGGCCACGCGTGTGACGGCCCGCGACTTCATTGGCGCCGGTGCTGTAAAGAAAATTTCCTGCGAACGCGCGCAACTCGGTGCCGTTGAAATCGCGCTTGTCGTACAGCGCCATGCTGTCCCAGCGCGCGGCCGGATTGAGGCCCCAGCCGACGTGGCTGACTGCGTACGCCTCGTTGTCGCCCCACGCGGCCCAGTTGCTGCGCAGCAGGTCGGCGTCGACACCGCTCCCGTCGATGCGAGTGACGTAATCGTTCTCGATCGTCAGGCGAACCGGCTTTTCGAAGTAACGTTTGAATGTGAGGTTGACGTCGCCCTCGTTCAGCACCAGCGTGCCGTTGACGCTGCGCGCCGCCGGAAAGGCCAGCGCCAGGCCGCCGGGCCAGTGGGTGACCGTGCCGGGCCGCGAGGTGTAGCCCCAGTTGCCGCCGCAGACCGCGCCGGCGAGCGCAATCGACAAATGCGTGCCGGCAGCCGACCTGACCTGCATCACCGTCGCGGCACGCAGTCGCTTCACATGCTCCTTCACCAGCGGCTCCAGCGAGGCATCCGGCACCAGGCGCACCAGCGCCTCCGGATGTTCATTGCTCACGTACAGGACGCGGGCGCCGCCTTTCAGGATGGCCGGCAGCTCCGCGGCGTGCATCAGCCCTTCGACGGTGCAGTCCACCACCAGCGTGCTGGCCGCAAGCGCTGCGATGACGGGCGCAAGGCCCTGGATGGCGTCCGACGCCCCGGTGGAACGCACGGCCGAGCCCTGGACGGCGAACACGCTGGGCAGCAGCAGGGAGAAGCTGCGGCAGCCCAGGCGGGCGGCTGCGTGCCGCGCCAGCTCAGGCAGGACCGGGCGGCTCTGGCTTTCGCTCAGCACCGCGACCGTATCGCCCGGCTGCAAGCCGCAGCGACCCAGCACGGTTTGAAAGGCATGGATCCAGGCGGGCTCGACGATTTCCTGCAGCACCAGCGTATTATTCATGAAATTTCATGCAATTCTGGACGTTTTGACCCCACCTCGCAAAGCCCGGCCGCCCAGCTTCTCAGCGCAGGAGTTCCGCACCGCGCTGGGAATGTTCGCGACCGGTGTCACCATCGTCACTGCGCTATCCCCGGACGGCGCCGCGATCGGCCTGACCGCCAGCTCATTTAATTCCGTCTCGCTCGATCCGCCGCTGGTGTTGTGGAGCCTGGCGCAGGCAGCCGCTTCGCTGGCTGCCTTCAGCAAGGGATCGCACTACGCCATCAATGTGCTGGCGGCCGACCAGAAGCCCTTGGCTGAGCGTTTTGCGCTGAGAGGCGCGGACCGCTGGAACGGCGTCGGATTCAGCGAGGGCATCGGCGGCGCGCCCTTGCTGCATGGAGCGGCCGCCACCTTCGAATGCTTCAATCGCAGCCGTTACGAAGAGGGCGATCACATCATCTTCGTCGGCGAGGTCGAGCGCTGCAACTTCCGGCCCGGCGCCTCGCCGCTGCTGTTTCACGGCGGGCGGTTTTACACCGAGCATCCGTTGTGAAAGCGGGCGTTGTCGTCAGTCCACGTTTCGTCGATGGCTACCTCGGCTATCTGCTGGGCCAGGCCAACCACGCGCTTTACAGGGCATTCGACGGCCAGGTGCGAGCCGCCGGACTGACCTCGATCGAATGGCGGGTGCTCGCGACGCTGCACGACGGCCGCCCCCTCACCATCAGCGAGCTGGCCCGCGAGGTGCTGGCCAAGCAGCCCACCGTCACCAAGCTGGTCCAGCGCATGGGCGAGCAGGGCTGGCTCAGCCTGCATGGCGATCCGG
>JAYUHN010000459.1:0-21984 GCA_043766965.1 Ramlibacter sp.
GTGCGTGTTGACCCACAGGATCTGGCCCACCAGCAGGTCCCTCAGGTGCTCGCCGCCATGCGGGTTGCCGGCCAGCACCAGGATGCCGGCGCAGGCGGCCAGGATGAACATCACGCCGATCAGCGCCTCCTGCTCCCTGGGCGCCCGCCGCTCCATCCACGTCAGCAGCATGGCGCCGAGAAGGGCTGCGGTGACGGCGGACAACTGCACGGCGATGCCGCCTTCCGGCAGCCCGAGCGCATCACCGCAGATGACGCCGAGCCCGGCGATCTGGGCAATGGCGAGGTCGATGAAAACAATCCCGCGCTGCAGCACCTGGCTGCCCAGCGGGACATGCGTCGCCAGCACCAGCAGCCCGGCGAGCAGCGCCGGGCCGAGGATGCCGGCGTCGATCGCGCTCCAGTTCATTTCGCGGCCGACGCCGCGGTTGTGAGCCGCGCCAGCGTGTCATCGAACAGGCTGAACAGATCTTTGGCGCCGTCGCTGCCGCCCACTGTGAAGGGGACTTTCACCACCGGGATGCCGCCGTTCTTTCTGAGCCATTCGGATGCGCGCGGGTCCTGGTAGGCAGCGTGGATCACCATCCGCGCCGGCTGCGCTTTCAACGTGGCCAGCACGCTCTGCAAGTGTGCGACCGTCGGTTCGACGCCGGGCTTGGGCTCGAGCACGGCCACTTCCTTCAGTCCGAGCCAGTCGTAGAGATAGACGAAGCCCTTGTGCTGCGAAACCACGGCGATTCCCTTCAGCGGCGCCGCCTTCGCTGCCCACTGCACCATCGCCTGCTGCCAACGCTGCGAGAAATCGGCTTGCCGCTTTGCGTACTGCGGACCGTGCGCTGCGTCGAGCAGTTGCAGGCGCGCGGACAACGCCGTCGCGACCGCCGCGATGTTGCGCGGGTCGGTCTGGATGTGCGGGTTGCCGGCCGCATGCACGTCGCCCTGCGAGCGATCGAGCTGGGTCGGCACTTCCAGTTTGCGCACGAAGTCGGCAGCGGCCAGGTTGCCCGGCTGCCCCGGCTGCACCTTTGCGTTGCCAGATTGTTGCAGCAGCGGCGGCAGCCAGCCGATCTCCAGCTCGGCGCCGGTGCACACCACCAGGTCCGCGTTGCGCACGCGGGCGATCAGGCTCGGCTTGGCCTGGATCTGGTGCGGGTCCTGCAGCGCGCTGGTGGCTGTCGTTGCCTCTACCAGGTCACCACCGAGTTCCTGCGCCAGCGCGGCCCATTCGGGTTCGCAGGCGAACACGCGCAGCGCAGCGTGAGCCGGCAGGGCGAGCAAGGCGAAGGGCAGCGAACAGAGCGCCGCCAGGTTCTTGAACTTCAGCATGTCGGGTCCCTTTGAACAGTGTCAGAAGCCATGGGCGCCATGCGCACCGAGACTCATCTGGTATTGCAGCAACAGCTGGTTGTCCGCGGCGCCGACACGCGATCGGTCGCGCGCGAGCTGCAGCCGCACGCGGGAGAATTCGCTGGGGTTGAAGTCCAGCATCAGCGACTCCTTGCGCGGCCGGTACACGGCGGAAGACAGGAGGTCCGGGTCGGTGACGCTGCCTGAATCGAGCCGTTCGGTTCGCAGGCCGACGCGCCAGCGCGGCATGAACTGGTACACGCCCTGCAGGTACGCGCCCGACTGGGCCCGGCCCCCCGTACCGACCGCAGTTGCGCCGTCGCGCGTGCTGCGCAGGTATTCGCCCTGCACTTTGAAGCTGGTGCGGGTGGCATTGCCGTTGGGCGCCCACTTCCAGACGAAGTCGGCAACCGTCACGCGGGTGCGGCCGCTGAACAGGCTGCTTGCGCTGTCGCCGAGCGCCCGCGATGTCAGCAGCGTCTGGTCGGTCGCCTTGGCGTTGAGCATGGACAGGCCGGCTCGCCAGCTCTGGCTGTCGCCGATGTCGCCGCCCGCATGCACGAACACGGCGCGTGCGCCGGCGCCGTTGCGGCTGCTGTCGCTGCCCGGGAAGCCGCGGCCGCGGCCGACTTCGGCGCCCGCTTCGAGGAACAGGTCGGTCGGCGCCAGCCAGCGCAGCTGCAAACCGTCGTCGCCGAACTGGGTGCCGAGCAGCACCTGGTAGGCCAACGGGTTGTCGGCGAAATCCCAGGTGTGGCTGTGCTGCTCGTTCAGGTAGCCGATGCCGGAGAAAAAACGGCCGGCTTTCAGCGAGAAGCCGTTGCCCAGCGACGTGGACTGGACGTAGGCCTCCTCGACCGACAAGGTGTCGTCCGGATGCAGCGCGATGCTGGCCTGGCCCCGCAGCCATGGGTCGATGCTGGCGGCGAGGGTAAGCTCGCTCTCGGCGAGGCTGAAGCCGCGTCCGACCGGCCCCGCGCCGCGGCCGGCGGGCAATGCGAAGCCGGTCACCGCGTACTTCGCCGGGTCCTGCGAGGTGCGGCCATAGGTGCCCGACAGGATCAGCGAGATGGCCGGGTTGAAGGCGTTTGCGCCGGCGCCAGCCGGCGCGGTGACGGAGGGAGGCGGCGCCGCCGTGGCTGCCAACGCAGACGGCTGTGCTTCCGCCGCTTTCAGCCGCTGCTCGAGCGCCTGCAGCCGCTGCTCGTACGCGCTGCGGATCGATTCGATCTCCTGCCGCAGGGCGTTGATGTCGGACGCCGTGTCGGCTATCGCGGCCAGCGGAAAACCAAGGACGAGCGCCAGGCCCGCCGGAAAACAACTTCGCATCGTTCACTCCTCGTACCGATGAAACCGGCGACCGCGGCCGGGACGGCCGCGGGTCGCAACGAAGAATCAGGCGAGAGCAATGGGAGGCGCGCGAATGGTGTAGGGCTGGTGCGACGGCGCGAACGATTCCGCGGCTGCGATCGACAGCGGCAGGGGCTGCCGAACGAAGGGCGCGGGCAAAGGCGTTGCGGCGGGTGGAGCCCCACCGCCGATGCCGGCCGCGACGATGCACGAATTGCAATGGGCGAGGCCGCCCGGGTGCTTGCCGCCCGAATGGGATGACGTCTCGACCGGTGCGTGGCCGTAACCGTGGCAGATCGCGATGGTCTGCGCTGCCGCCAGCAGCAGCGCCAGCCAAAACAGCGCTATCGGTGCAAACCGGAAGCCGGGGAAAGAAGCGATTGAATGCGGCCGGAAAGCCATGCGCAGATGGTAGCGCATGCGGGCGTCGGGAAGGCAGGGCGGGGGCGCGCTGCTATGCGTTGGCGCCGTGGGCGACGGTCTCTTCGACCTGCTTGCGCCGGTACTCGCCCTGGCGCTCGAACATCCATCCGGGATACTCGGACGGCAAGCGGCTCGCCGCGTCGATGCGGATCATCTCTTCGGCGTTCAGCTGCAGCCTGGTTGCGCCGATGTTGTCGGCCAGCTGCTCGGGCCGCTTGGCGCCGACGATCACGCTGGTGACCTGCGGCTGGTGCAGCAGCCAGCCGAGCGCCACTTGCGCAACTGAAACCCCATGCGCCTGGGCAATCGGCCGCATCGCATCGACGCAGTCCCAGGCGCGGTTCTTGTTCACGGGCGGGAAGTCGAAAGCCACTCGCCGACTGCCGGCCTCGCCTTGCTGGTCGCGCCCGTACTTGCCGCTGAGCAATCCGCCGGCCAGCGGGCTCCACACCATCAGCGCCACACCTTCGCTGCGCAGCATCGGAATCAATTCGCGCTCGAGGTCGCGGCCGGCTACGGTGTAGTAGGCCTGCAAGGACTCGAAGCGCGCCAGCCCGAGGCGCTCGGAAATGCCCAGCGCCTTGGCGATCTGCCAGGCCGCTCAGTTCGACACGCCGATGTAGCGCACATGGCCGTGTCGAACCAGCTGGTCGAGCGCGCGCAGTGTTTCCTCGATCGGCGTCGCGGGATCGAAGCCGTGCACCTGGTACAGGTCGATGTGATCGAGCTGCATCCGCTTCAGGCTGGCTTTCACGCCATCGAGGATGTGGCTGCGCGTCAGTCCGCGCGCGTTCGGGCCGGTGGCGGTTTCGCCGAACACCTTGGTGGCGACCACCAGCTGGTCGCGCGGCACCTTGAGGTTCTTCAGGGCCTGGCCGGTAATCTGTTCCGACGCGCCGCCCGAGTAGACGTCGGCGGTGTCGATGAAGTTGATGCCCGCGTCGAGCGCCTGACCGACCAGGCGTTCGGCATCAGCCTGCTGCAGTTCGCCGATCTTGGCCCACATCCCCTCGGTGCCGCCGAAGGTCATGGTGCCGAGACACAGCTCGGAAACGAAAAGGCCGGTACGGCCAAGAGGGCGGTGGCGCATGAGGGAGGCTCCAGTGGACGCGTTGAGGATACCGGCGGCGAAGAAGTCGCGCAGGGGGACGGGAATCTTCAGGTGCGCGCTCCAGTCGGGTTGCGGTGCGCAACTCAAGCGGGCATGGCGTTTGCTGATGGTATTTGCATGGAATCGACAAGCACACGGCCGGGGACGATCGAGCAGGCTGTTGCCGAGCGCGCAGATCGACACCGGAGCTTGAAACTGAACGTGGTGCGAGGGGACAATGGCGTTTCACTGATCGTGATCAGCGGCAAGAAAGCCGCTGTCGCCTACCGTTCCGATCCGGCCTGGATCGAACGGTTCAAGGAAAACCTCGACAGCGGCGTGTTCGGCTGACGCTGTCGGGGACGCGGGCTTGCGCCCGCATATCGATTACATCAATCCGATTTCGCCGCGCGAAATGCGGCCTTCGCGCACCGCGGCAGTGGCCTGCGCACTGATGCTTTCGCGGGTCACGGCGGAGTTCGTGACGCCGATAAACCCGGTTCCACCGTTGGTGATGCGCACCGGCATGACGGCTTCGGCGCGGACTTCCGCTGTCGAGCGGGTCGAGTTGAACGACAACGCCAGTTGCGAGCCGTCGGCCTCGTCGGCGTGGGCCGCGAAACTGAAAACGGCAAGGGCGGAGATGGCGAACAGGTGACTGGTTTTCATGGCGGTTCCTTGATGTGATGGTTGTCGAATTGACTCATCCTTTACGCAAGCAACGCCCAGCTGGATTCGAAATCGAAGCGCGTGGTGCGAGCCGCTTGGCCGGTCAATCGGGGCTTCTCTCCTACAACCTGACTTGTCAAGCGCCCAGATACTCCGTGACGTCAGGGGAACCTGGCGAACCCCTCACCTGGCAGATAGGTCAATGCATGGATTTCGGAATTTCCAACGAGCCGCTTGAAGGTGCGATTTCCTGCGGCTGCGAAAGCGCCTCGGTCGATGATCACGGGGAGCGCAACCGGACTCTCAAATTGCTGATTCGCGCGGCCGCCCATGGCGACATCGCCGCCTTCGAAACCCTTTATACAAGCACGGCGAAGTGGCTGCTGGGACGTGTCAGGCGCATCGTCGGAGACGGCCACGCCGAAGACGTCTTGTCGGAAGTGTTCCTGCAGGTCTGGCGCAGTTTGCCGGTGTACGAGGAATCCCGTGGCGAACCGCTGGCCTGGCTGGCAACCATCGCCCGCAGCCGGGCGCTGGACCGCGTGCGAACCGAAGTGCGCAGCCATGGCGGCCGGCTCGACGCAGTGGCCAGTCAGGAGGTCGAGGAATCGCATGACGCCGGTCCCGAACAATTGCTTGCCGTCGCCGAACGCGACCGCCTGCTCAAGGTATCGATGGGGGCACTGTCGCCAAAAGAGCAACTGGTGTTGGGCATGGCCTACTTCCGCGACTGCACCCAGAACGAGATCGCGGCCTTGACCGGCTTGCCGCTGGGAAGCGTGAAGACGCTGATGACGCGGTCGCAGCAGAAACTTCGCCTCTCTTACGGATCCGCCCAGACTGGAACGGGGCGGTCGCACAGCGCGCTGTCAGCGCGCACTAGTTGATCATGCGGCAGCCCGCGACGCTTCGCCCTTCGTCCAAGCTTCAGGTGGACGTGCGCCAGTCGCTTGACGATGCGCTGTGTCCCGAGCGTCCCGGCGACGAGGCGTTGCTGGCACGGGTGAAGCAGTGCGTGATCGTGGCGGTGGCGAAAAAAAGCGAGGCACTGCACGGCACCGTGCGCGCCGGTGTGGGTGTCTGGGAGCCGGTGGCCCCCGGGATCGAGCGCAAGCTGCTTTGGGAGTCGCTCGACACCGTCTCCTGCATGTTGCGGCTGGCGCCCGGTGCGACGGTGGCGGCGCACGGACACCTGCTCGACGAGGAATGTGTTGTCCTCGAGGGCTCGGTGCGCATTGGCCGCGACCTGGTGCTGCGGACGGGAGACTTCCATGTCGGCGTGCAAGGTGTGGCGCACGGCGAGGCCAGCTCCGATACCGGCGCAGTCGTGTACCTGCGCGGCGCCAAGCGGGTCGAGGTTCCGGTGGACTGACGCCGATGAGACCGCGCGCCAAAAGAAAAGCCCGCGTCGCGGGCTTTTTCTTGATAAACGGCAAGGCTCAGAGTTTGGCGGCGTCTTTCTTCATCTGATCGTCGGTCGAATTTTTCTTGCCGGTCTTGGCCTTCTTGGCCTTCTTCATCTCGGCTTTGGATTGGGCCGTCGAATCGCCCGACTTCATGGCTTCCGGTTGCATGGCGGACTTGTCACCCATCTTGGCTTTGGCATCGACCTTGGACTGCGCGGCAGCTTCGGCTTTCGGATCACCCGCTTTCATCGCTTCAGGCATGGTCTTGCTGGTGCCGTCAGCCATCGGGGCGCCGACGTGGGATGCCGCGAAAGAGGCGGTTGCGAAAAGGCTGACGAGCAGCAGGGAGAGAGGTTTGTTCAAAGCGAAATCCTGTTCAGTTGGTTTTGAAAACCTGACAAGGATACGCCAGAGCAGCCCTGACGGATTCAGCAGCCCGTGACGGCCGGTAAATAATTTTTACCAGCTCAGCCGAATCCAGTCGGTGCCGTCCACCGTATCCCTCATGCGCGATTCCCATAATTTCACCCACCAAGGAGAGCTCCGTGCGCTTGAACAAGATCAGCCTGGCCGTACTGGCCGCAACCGTGACCTGCACCGCGGGCCTGAGCATGGCGTCGAGCCATCGCGAAGGACCGTACATCACCAGCCAGCCCAAGGTGGACGGCACCGACCTTTACATGTTCCGTAGCTACGAGCCCGGCCGCGACGGGTTCGTGACCATCCTCGCGAACTACCAGCCATTCCAGGATCCGCAGGGCGGCCCCAACTTCTACATGTTCGATCCGAATGCCCTGTACGAGATCCACATCGACAACGTTGGCGATGGCGTCGAACACCTCACCTTCCAGTTCCAGTTCAAGAATACGTCGAAGGCGACTGCGCTCACCGTCGGCGGCAAGGCGGTGAAGATTCCCCTGATCCAAAGCGGTTTGGTCGCCGGCGTCAATCCCGCCAGCCTGAACGTGCGTGAGACGTACACGGTCAATGTGGTTCGCGGCAGCCGTCGTGGCGGCGCCCGTTCCGCCGCCACCAATGCTGCGGGTGGCTCTGCCACCTTCGACAAGCCGGTCGACAACATTGGCGACAAGACGTTTGGGGGCCCAGCCGGCTACGCCGCTTACGCCAACCAGCACATCTACAACCTGGCGATCCCCGGCTGCGCCACCAATGGCAGGGTCTTCGTCGGCCAGCGCAAGGAGCCTTTTTATATTGCTGTCGGCAAGATTTTCGACCTGTTCAACATGAACCCGCTCGGCCCGGAATCCGGCGGCAACAACAACGACCTCGAAGGCAAGAACGTCAGCACCCTGGCGCTCGAGCTGCCGATCAGCTGCGTGACCAACGGTACCGATCCGGTGATCGGCGCCTTCACCACGGCCAGCATCCGCCAGGCCCGCATCGCCAATGGCGCGCCCGCCACCGGCCTGGGCAATGCAAGCCGCGAAGGTGGTGCCTGGACCCAGGTTTCGCGCCTCGGCATGCCGCTGGTCAATGAAGTCGTGATCGGTCTGGAAGACAAGGACAAGTTCAACGCCTCCCGGCCGAAGGACGATGCCGCAAAATTCGCGGACTACGTGACCAATCCGACGCTGCCGGCCTTGATCGAGTCGCTGTTCCCCTCCGCCAAGGCGCCGACCAACTTCCCGCGCACTGACCTGTTGACCGTGTTCCTGAAGGGCATTGCCGGCGTCAATCAGCCAAAGAATGTGGTCGCATCCGAAATGCTGCGTCTGAACACGTCGACCCCCGTGGTCGCGGCCGCTGGGCAGAACCCGCTTGGCGTGGCCGGCGGTGACAATGCAGGTTTCCCGAACGGCCGGCGTCCTGCCGATGACGTGGTCGACTTGTCGATTCGCGTGGCAATGGGCGCCCTGTGCGTGTTGACGGGCGCGAACGACGCGCTGCAGGTCGGCTGCAAGCCGTCCGACGCTCCCGCCGGCGGACTCGCTTTCACCGACGGCGTGCGCAAGACCGCAGCCAACTTTGGCACGGCCTTCCCGTACCTCAACACCCCGCTGCCGGGTAATTTCAACCCCTCCGCCGCCGCCGGCACCACCTTCCCCTGAACCCGGAGACATCAATGAAAAAGATGCTTGGAATTGCTCTTGCCGGCGCCGTGGCGCTGGCAATGACTGCCTGCGGATCGAGCGACGACAGCGGACCGGCGTCAGCGGCGCCGGCTGGTTCGACCAGCGACATTCCCGCCAGCGCGCTGCAAAGTTCGGCGGGCCTCAGCGCCTACGTGGACGCCCAGATCTCGGCGAGCAGCGACAGCAGCGAGCCGGTGCTGGTAGGCGATGCCACGACCCTGCCGACGGACGACACGACGGAGACCAGTCTGTAGCAGATACGGACCTGCGTTGATATTCCGCTGGAAGAAAAACGCCGCCACGGTGCTTGTCGCCGTGGCGGCGTCGTTTTCGGCGTTCGCCCACGAATTCTGGCTGGCCGCCAGCCCGTTCGACCCTGCGGTCGGCGCGCCGACGCAGGTGACACTGAACGTGGGCGAATTTTTTGTCGGCGACCGGGTGGGCGTGACCACTTCGCACGCTAAATCGGTTCGCTCGCTGTCAGCAGCAAAGGACCAGGACCTGCTGGGCCTGGTGCCTGCCGGAGCGTCGATGCTGCCGGCCCTCACGCTCTCGTTTGCGGCCGCGGGCTCGCATCTGCTCGCCTACGAAAGCCACCCAAGCCTGATCGAACTGCGAGCCGATCAATTTCATGCCTACCTCCACGATGAAGGCCTGGACGGGATCATCCGCCAGCGCGAGGCCGCCGGCGCCGTCTCCTCTCCCGGCCGGGAACGGTTTCGGCGCAGCGCCAAGACCTTGTTGCGGGTGGGAGGCGCAACCGACGACACATCGACCCGCAGCGCCGGACTGCGGCTGGAGATCACGCCCAGGACCGACCCGCTGGCAGCTGTCGCCGGCGATGCCTTGCGCTTCGTGCTGACGTTCGAAGGCAGTCCGCGGCCCGGCGTACTGGTCAGGGCCTGGCACCGGCAGGGCCGCCAGACCACGACGATACGCACCACCACCGATGCGCAAGGCGGCTTCGTGCTGGCGCTGCCGTTCCCCGGCATGTGGATGCTCAACGCCGTCCACATGGTGCCCGCCACCGATTCGGCGGAGGCCGACTGGGACAGCTTCTGGGGCAGCCTGACGTTCGACCTGGCACGCCCCAGGTGAGCTGACGCGATCACCGGCAGCAGAGGGGCTCTCTCGAGCCGCCGCGGCGCCGGCAAATGCCCATGCTAAGCTCCCTCTCCCCTGTTGCACCACTGAGCGAGACCACCATGCCTGGACTGCTGCCCGACGTCGATCCGGACGGACTTCTCGAATTTTCCGTGGTCTACACCGACCGCGCCCTGAACCACATGTCCGGCAGTTTCCAGGGCGTGATGAAAGATATTTCCGGCATCCTGAAAGATGTCTACGCCGCCCATTCGACCGTGCTCGTGCCAGGCAGCGGCACCTTCGGCATGGAAGCGGTGGCGCGCCAGTTCGCCGGCGGCAAGGACGTGCTGGTGATCCGCAATGGCTGGTTCAGCTACCGCTGGACGCAGATTTTCGAGATGGGGCGGATCCCCGCGTCGTCCACCGTCATGAAGGCGCGGCGCGTCGGCAGCGGCCCGCAGGCGCCGTGGATTCCGGCGCCGATCGCCGATGTCCAGGCCGCCATCCGCGACAAGAAACCGGCAGTGGTCTTCGCTCCGCACGTCGAAACCGCGGCCGGCCTGATCTTGCCGGACAACTATTTGCGCGCGGTTGCGGACGCCGTGCATGACGTCGGCGGACTGTTCGTGCTGGATTGCATCGCCTCCGGCGCGATGTGGGTCGACATGAAAGCCAACGGCATCGACGTGCTGATCTCCGCGCCGCAGAAGGGGTGGAGCAGCTCGCCCTGCTGCGCGATGGTGATGCTGAGCGAGCGCGCCCGCACGGCGATCGAGGCGACCACCAGCTCCAGCTTCGCCTGCGACCTGAGGAAGTGGCTGCAGATCATGGAAGCTTATGAAGGCGGCGGCCATGCGTATCACGCGACCTTGCCAACCGATGCCCTTGCACGGCTGCGCGTGGTCATGAAGGAGACGCAGGCGTACGGTTTTGCCAAGGTGCGCAGCGAGCAGGAAGAGCTGGGGCGCAAGGTGCGCGCGCTGTTCGAAAGCCGGGGCCTGCCGAGCGTCGCGGCCGAAGGGTTCAAGGCGCCCAGCGTCGTCGTGAGCTACACCAGCGACCCGGAGATCCAGTCCAGTCGCAAATTCCTGGCCGAGGGCCTGCAGACCGCCGCCGGGGTGCCGCTCCAATGCGACGAAGGCGCGGACTTCGCGACTTTCCGGGTTGGCTTGTTCGGACTGGAGAAGTGGCACAACGTCGATCGCACCGTGTCTCAGCTCGTTGCCGCGCTGGACCACATGGGGCTCGCCGCATCCGCGCCGGCATCGCAGGCGCAGCTGGCGCCGGCCTGAACAGAGCCGTCAGCGCGATCGCCGGTAGATCGTAGGCTGGTTGCGACCTGCCGTCTGGTCGATGTCGCCGAGCAGCTGTTGGCGCCGGTGCATGTACCACTGCACCAGGCACTCGCGATCACGGCAGATCGATTCCCGGTTGCGCCATTCCTGGTCGTTTTGACGCCTGAAGGACACCGGGTCCGGGCTGGAAGTCCTGGCCCGTGCGTGCAACCGGCCAAGGTCGCGGTCCAGGCGCGCGAGTTCCGCGTCCGAACAGATGATTTTTTCCGACCGCGACCGAGCCCGCGAACAGTCGAAGCTCGGCGACGGAAAGGTCGCATCGCCAGTTGCCTGCCGCAGTGGCGCCTCGACGATGGCGGCCTCGATTCGGCGGGGCACAGGGGCCGGCGCCACGGGCCTGGGGGGCGCGATTCGTGGCGCTTCGGGCGCAGCAGCCATGACCTGCCGTGACGGCACGGACGGGATTGCGGAAATGTCGCGGGACGACGGCGCCGGGGCGACCGCGACCTGCCGTGGCGGTGCAGCTGGCGTAACGACGGCCTGGCGCGGCGGCTCTACGGGAAGGGCCGCGGTCGGCCGCTCTCGTTGAGGTTGAGGTTGTAGTTGCGGTTGCGGCGGCAAGACGGCATTTGGTGCGGCTGCCAGCTGCGGACGCGATTCGGGGGGGGCAGGTTTCGGCACGGCAACGGCTGCAGGCGCGGCCGCAACCACCGCGGGCGCTGGCGTTGGGGCCGGCGCTGGGCCGGCCGGAGCGGCTTTGGCCGTTGCTGCAGAAGAGGACGCAATCTGCAGCGCCGACGCCAGGCCTTCGGCCGCGAAGCGGGTCTTTTCGTGACCGGCCCCGTACTTCACCTGGTAGGTGGCGAGGCTGTCCGAGTACATCGTCTCGGCCCGCCGCAGCAATTCCATCCGGTTCGTCCTGGGCGCGGGCCCGGCCTCCTGGGCAAGCATCGCGTAGTGGCGTCCCAGCTGGTACCTGGCGTCGGCCGACTCGACCGAATCGGATCCCCTGAGCGCATCGGCGACCCGGCACGACATCAGGAATGCGACCTCTGCATCGCGGCCGCGGCCGGCGGCAGCAGCTTCCTTACCTGCCAGGATGAAAGACGGAATGTCGGTAGCGGTCTTGGAGCCCATGCTGGACTGAAGAACGAAGCGGCCATCCTTGTCGCCGGCGACCGTCGTGACGGCTTGTGACGGGCAGCTTGCCGGCGGCGGCAACGCTGCCAGTGTTTTTGGCGTCGGCACCGGCGCCGACGCGGCGGACTGCCGCGGAGCGACGCCAGGCGCCGGCAAGGCCGCTGTCCCGAGCTGAAGCCGGTTGCTGCGAAGTGACAGATATGGGGCGCGCAGCAACCACACCGCCGCAACTGCACCGAGCAGGAGTCCGAACGCGAAGACAGCAGCCTGCTGCAAGGAGATTTTCATGTTCCATCTCACTCTACGGGTGGCCGGCCGCGCGCGCACTCAGCGAACTGCAGCGAGTCGTGTAGGAGCAGTCCGATAGGCATGAACTGTGCTTCGCCGGCAATGGATGAGAAGGGGCCGTGGCATCATCCGCAACGATGCGTGTTTCTGCCGTTCCAGAGGAAGAATTACAGATCAGCCTGGAGCGGCTGCGGGTTCTCGCAAGCTCCATTTCCGGTGTCGTCTGGACCACCGCGCCGGACGGTTCGTTTGTTTCCGAAAATCAGTCGTGGGGTGTATACACCGGACAGTCCACGGCCCAATACCGTGGATGGGGCTGGCTCGATGCGATCCACCCGGGCGACCGGCAGGAGGCGATGGCGGCATGGAAACGCTGCGTGAGCGAGCGTTCCAACATCGAATACCGCTGCCGTTTGCAACGGCACGACGGTGAGTACCGCGAGGTGCTGGCGCAGGGAGGACCCCTGATCGAAGCCGGCGTGGTCCGCGAATGGGTCGGCCTGTCGCTGGAGGTCGGCGGCCGGCACGTTGAACAGGCGCTGAAGGACAACGGCGAGCGCTTCCATTTCCTGGACCGACTGGGGCAGGCGACGCGGGCGTTGACCGACGCCAATGAGCTGATGGCCGTGACGGCGCAGATGCTCGGCCAATACCTAGTGGCCACCCGCTGCGCCTATGCCGACGTCGACGACGACGGCGACCGTTTCACGATCCGCAACGACTGGTCGGTGCCGGGCGTGCCCACCAGTGCCGGCGTCTATTCGCTCGACCTGTTCGGTCCGCAAGCCGCCTTAAACCTGCGCCAGGGCTGGCCCCTGGTGGTGCGCGATGTGGACCGCGAACTCGGCGACGAAGGCGGCGGTCAAATGTTCAACGCGATCGGCATCAAGGCGATCATCTGCGCCGCGCTGGTGAAGGAAGGCAGGCTGGTGGGACTGATGGCGGTGCACCAGGCTGTCCCGCGCAACTGGAGCGAGCAGGAAATCGGCGTCGTGGAACAGGTCGTCGAGCGCTCGTGGGCGCACATCGAGCGCGTGCGCGACCACGCCCTGCTCAGGGACCAGGAACGCAGGAAGGATGAGTTCCTGGCGACGCTCGCCCACGAGCTTCGCAATCCCCTGGCGCCGATGAAGTACGCGGTGGCGATGGTGCGCATGGCCGGGGACGGCGGCTCCAGCATGAAGGCGTTCGACGTGATCGACCGGCAGGTCAGCTTGATGGCGCGGCTGGTGGACGACCTGCTGGACCTGTCGCGCATCAACCTCGGGTTGATTCACCTGAAGCTGGAACGCGTGAGCCTGGCGGAACTGCTGCAAAAAGCCATCGAAGGCGCTGCGCCTGCGATCGCTTCCGCCAAGCACGTGCTGCGCGTCGACCGTCCCGCGGGCGAGCTGTGGCTGGAAGCTGATCCGGCGCGCATGGTGCAAGTCATCGGCAACCTGCTGACCAACGCGGCCAAGTACACACCCGACGGCGGCGAGATCAGGCTGGCCGCGCGGCAGGAGGGCGGCCGCGCCGTCATCGAGGTGAGCGACAACGGTGTCGGCATCCCGAAAGAGGAACAGGGCCGGCTGTTCCAGATGTTCACCCAGCTGAGCCACACCTCGGGCCGCGCGCAGGGCGGGCTCGGGATCGGCCTGTCGCTGGTGAAGACGCTGGTCGCGATGCATGGCGGAACCGCGCGTGTGTACAGCGATGGACTGGGCAAGGGGAGCCGCTTCACGGTGGAACTGCCCGTGGCCGAGGCGCCCGCGCCCGCCGTTTTGCCGGGGACTGCGGACTCCGTTGCGCCCGAAGGGCGGGCCCGGGTGATGGTGGTGGAAGACAACGAGGACGGCCTCGACACCTTGCTGGCGCTGCTCGATGCGATGGGCTACTCGGCCGCCGGTGCCGCCGACGGGCCAGCCGCCATCGAGCTGGCCAGGCGTTTTGTGCCGGACCTGATCCTGCTCGATCTCGGTTTGCCCGGCATGGATGGTTACGCCGTGGCCCGCGCGCTGCGTGCGCAGCCTGCGTTCGCCACAACCCACATCACGGCGCTGACCGGTTGGGGCGGCGAGAAGGACCGCGCCCGGACCGCGGAAGCCGGTTTCGACGACCACCTTACCAAGCCGATCGAGCCGGCGGCGCTGGAAACATACCTGGCCCGGTTCAGGCGGAAGACCTCCGCCTGAGGCTGGGAAAACGCCCTGTCATCGGGCTGTCACATCCGGCCCATAAAGTTGCCTTAGTTCCATTTTTGAACCGAGAGGTGATTTGCATGAACAAAACTTTCCGCGTGGCTGCCTGGTCGCTGGCCGGTTTTTCGATCCTGACATTTTCAATCGCCGTCGGCGCGCAGGACGTGACCGGCGCGGGCGCCAGTTTTCCCGCGCCTCTGTATTCAAAGTGGGCGTCCGACTACAACAAGGCAACTGGTGTCAGGATCAATTACCAGTCGGTCGGCTCGGGCGCCGGCATCAAGCAGATCGACAGCAAGACGGTGGACTTCGGCGCCTCCGACATGCCGTTGAAGGACGACGAGCTTGCGAAGAAGAACCAGCTGCAGTTCCCGACCGTCATTGGCGGCGTCATCCCGGTGATCAATGTCAAGGGCATCGTTGCCGGCCAGCTCAAGCTGAGCGGCCCGGTGCTCGGGGATATCTTCCTGGGCAAGATCACAAACTGGAATGACGCAGCGCTGAAGGCTCTCAACCCCGGTCTGGCACTGCCGGATGCGGCGATCTCGCCGGTGCGCCGCGCCGATGGCTCGGGCACGACTTTCATCTTCACCAATTACTTGAGCAAGGTGAGTCCGGAATGGAAGTCGAAGGTCGGCGAAGGCACCGCGGTGAACTGGCCGACCGGCGCCGGGGGCAAGGGCAACGAAGGGGTCGCGGCATTCGTGGCCCGGTTGCCGAATTCGATCGGCTACGTCGAATACGCGTACGTCAAGCAGAACAAGATGGCATACGCCCTGATGCAGAACGCGGCGGGCAAGTTCGTCGCGCCCGACGACTCGGCGTTCAAGGCCGCCGCCGCCGGGGCCGAGTGGTCGAAGAGCTTCTACCAGATCCTGACCAACCAGCCGGGCGCCGACGCATGGCCGATCACCGGCGCCACCTTCATCCTGATGCACAAGGTGCAGGACAAGCCGGCCCAGGCGGCGGCCACCCTGAAATTTTTCCAGTGGGCCTACCAGAACGGCGACAAGACCGCCGGCGACCTCGACTATGTGCCGATGCCATCGGTGGTGAAGTCGCAGGTCGAGAAGGCCTGGGGTGAGATCAAGGACGCATCCGGCAAGGCCGTTGCCGCCGCGAAGTAGGTCGGGCGCAGACGTCCACCGCAAGCTTTCCGGCCGGCCCGCCTGTGTCACCTACACTTCCGGCCCATGAGGCCTCGTTCGACCTGTCCGGCTTGCGATTGTCGGACGCGGGCCGCATGAAGAGCACCCCGCGACCCGTGGATGCGTTGCGCACATTCGCCGTTGCCGACCGCCTGTTCGCCTGGGCAGCCAAGGCGGCAGCGCTGCTCACGCTTGGAATCCTGGCGGCGATCCTGGCGTCCCTGGTGGCTGGTGCATGGCCGGCCATCGCCAAGTACGGCCTGGGCTTCCTCACCAACAGCGTGTGGGACCCGGTGCGCGAAGAGTTCGGCGGCCTGGTGATGATCTACGGCACCATCGCGACTTCGCTGATCGCATTGGTGATCGCGGTGCCTGTCAGTTTCGGTATCGCCCTGTTCCTGACCGAGCTGTCGCCGTCGTGGCTCAAGCGTCCGCTGGGAACCGCGATCGAACTGCTGGCAGCCATTCCATCCATCGTGTACGGCATGTGGGGCCTGCTGGTCTTCGGCCCGATCCTGGCCACCTTCGTGCAGCAACCGCTCCAGCGCCTGTTCGCCGGTGTCCCCGTTTTCAGCGCGCTGGTGGCCGGTCCGCCGGTCGGAATCGGCATCCTGTCGGCCGGGATCATCCTGGCCATCATGATCATCCCGTTCATCGCTTCGGTGATGCGCGACGTGTTCGACGTCACGCCCCCGATGCTCAAGGAGTCGGCCTATGCGCTCGGCTCCACCACCTGGGAAGTGGTGTCGCAAGTGGTGCTCCCCTACACCAAGGCCGGCGTCGTCGGTGGCATCATGCTCGGGCTGGGACGTGCCCTCGGAGAAACCATGGCGGTCACCTTCGTGATCGGAAACTTCAACCAGCTCGATTCGCTGTCGCTGTTCCAGGCGGCCAACAGCATCACCTCCGCACTGGCCAACGAGTTCGCGGAAGCCGGCGAGGGATTGCACCAGGCGGCGCTGATCTACCTGGGCCTGGTGCTGTTCTTCATCACCTTCGTCGTGCTGTCCCTGTCCAAGCTGCTGCTGTCGCGGCTGCGCCGCCACGAGGGAGCGAAGTCATGAGCCGCCGGGCCGCTCCCAAGGCGAATAACGCAGCCCAAGGGGCGGAGGTTTCCGAATGAGCCTGCAGAAATCCGATTTCGCCCACACCGGCGAGAACCTGTTGCGCGTCGCGGACGCGACCACCGTGCGCGAGCAGAGATACGCCGTGCGAAAGCGTGTCAACACGATTGCCCTGGCACTGTCGGTGGCCGCGATGATGTTCGGCGTTTTCTGGTTGATCTGGATCCTGTGGGACACGATGCGGCTGGGAGTGGGCGGCATGGCCTGGGCCACGGTGACCCAGAACACTCCCCCCCCCAACGAGGCGGGCGGCATCGCCAATGCGATCTACGGTTCCTTCCTGATGGTGGCCTTCGCCACCTTCATCGCCACGCCGGTGGGCATCATGGCCGGCATCTACCTGGCCGAGTACGACCTCAAGGGCTGGCTGGGCTCGCTCACCCGGTTCGTCAACGACATCCTGCTGTCCGCGCCGTCGATCGTGATCGGCTTGTTCGTCTACGCGGTGGTGGTGACACGCTTCAAGTCTTTTTCGGGCTGGGCCGGCGTCGCGGCGCTGGCGCTGATCGTGGTGCCGGTCGTGATCCGCACCACCGAAAACATGCTGCTGCTCGTGCCCGCCGGGCTGCGTGAGGCGGCCTACGCGCTGGGTGCGCCGAAATGGAAGGTGATCATGAGCATCACCCTGCGCGCCGCTCGCGCGGGGGTGGTCACGGGCGTGCTGCTCGCGGTTGCCCGGATCTCGGGGGAGACCGCGCCCCTGTTGTTCACCTCGCTGAACAACCAGTTCTGGACGTCGAGCCTGTCCGAGCCGATGGCGAGCCTGCCGGTCACCATCTTCAAGTTCGCGATGAGTCCCTACGAGAACTGGCAGCAGCTGGCCTGGGCCGGCGTGTTCCTGATCACCATCGCCGTGCTCGGGCTGAATATCCTGGCGCGGGTTCTGACGCGCAACAAGCTCTGACGAGGGCCCTGATGGATCCCGACAACGCCGGCATCGCCGTCCCGAAGATTTCGATCCGGGACCTGAACTTCTATTACGGCAAGTTCCACGCGCTCAAAGGCATCAACCTGGACATTCCCGAGCACAAGGTCACCGCCTTCATCGGTCCGTCCGGTTGCGGCAAGTCGACGCTGCTGCGCACGTTCAACCGCATGTTCGAGCTGTATCCGGAACAGCGGGCCGAGGGCGAGATCGTGCTGGACGGCGAGAACCTGCTTGCCTCCAGGCGCGACGTGGCATTGATCCGGGCGCGCATCGGCATGGTGTTCCAGAAGCCGACTCCGTTCCCGATGTCGATCTACAACAACATTGCGTTCGGCGTGCGGCTGTTCGAAAACCTGAGTGCGACCGATATGGACGAGCGCGTCGAGTGGGCCCTGCGCAAGGCGGCCCTCTGGACCGAGGTGCGCGACAAGATCGGCCAGAGCGGTGCCGGACTGTCCGGCGGCCAGCAGCAGCGGCTCTGCATCGCGCGGGGAATCGCGATCAAGCCCGAAGTGCTGTTGCTGGACGAGCCGTGCTCGGCGCTGGACCCCATTTCAACAGCCAGGATCGAAGAGCTGATCACCGAGCTGAAACACGACTACACGGTGGTCATCGTCACCCATAACATGCAGCAGGCGGCGCGGGTCAGTGACTACACTGCCTACATGTACCTGGGGGACCTGGTGGAAGTCGGCGAGACCGAGCAGATCTTCTTCAAGCCGAAGCGCAAGGAAACCGAAGACTACATCACGGGGCGGTTCGGCTGAATCCGCGCCGGCGCTTGCCAGGCAACAGACCAGGGGACGACATGGCCGACAAACACCTCTCCACCCAGTTCGACAGCGAACTCAACGGCGTTTCGTCCCGCGTGATGGAACTCGGCGGGCTGGTCGAATCCCAGATCCACCGGGCGATCTTCGCCTTCACCCATTTCAGTCCCGAAGCCGCCGACGACGTGTTCGACATCGAGACCCGGGTCAACCAGATGGAAATCGACATCGACCGCGAGCTCTCGTCCATCATCGCGCGGCGGCAGCCGACGGCGCGCGACCTGCGCCTGCTGATCGCGATCTCCAAGACCACCGCCAACCTTGAACGGGTGGGCGACGAAACCACCAAGATCGCACGCATGGTCAAGTCCATCATCGGCAGCGGTTCCGCGCGCACGCTGCCTTCGTCCGAGCTGCGGGTCGCGGCCGACATGGCATCGGCGCTGCTGCGCAAGGCGCTGGATGCCTTTGCCCGGCTGGACACGGCGGCCGCGGTCGCGATCCTGAAAGAGGACGACGCGATCGACAGGGAGTTCGACGGGTTCGTGCGCAAACTGATCACTTACATGATGGAAGATCCCCGCACCATCTCCTCCAGCCTGGACCTGCTGTTCCTGGCCAAGGCGATCGAGCGGATCGGCGACCACGCCAAGAACATCGCCAAATTCATCATCTACATCGTCAAGGGGGCCGACGTGCGCCATTTGTCGATGGAAGAAATCGAGTCCGCGGTCCTGTGATCGCGCGCAAATGAAGCAGCAGCCCCGCGTCCTGATCGTCGAAGACGAGCCGGCGATCGCCGAACTCATTTCAGTGAATCTCCGGCACAACGGGTTTTTGCCGACCTGGGCCGAGGATGGGATCGCCGCACAGCGTGAGCTCGATGCTGTGCTGCCAGACGTGGTGCTGCTCGACTGGATGCTGCCTGGTCAAAGCGGGCTGGCCCTGGCACGCAAATGGCGCGCGGACAGTCGCACGCGCGAGATCCCGATCCTGATGCTGACCGCCCGCGGCGACGAGCCGGACAAGGTGGCCGGGCTCGATGCCGGAGCGGACGACTACATCACCAAGCCGTTCTCCACGCAGGAGCTGCTGGCGCGGATCCGTGCGGTGCTGCGGCGCCGCGCCCCCGAGCAGGGCAGCGAAACAGTGACCATGGGCGACCTCAGCCTGGACGTCGGCACACATCGGGTCAGCTGGCGGGGCAGGCCGCTGAAGGTCGGTCCGACCGAATTCAAGCTGCTCAACTACCTGATGCAGCATCCGGAGCGGGTTCACAGCCGCTCGCAATTGCTCGACAAGGTCTGGGGCGACCACGTGTTCATCGAGGAGCGAACCGTCGACGTCCACGTGAAGCGGCTGCGGGAGTCGCTGGGCCCAGCTGCTGCCGCTGTCGAAACCGTTCGCGGCGCCGGCTATCGGCTGACGGCGCCGGTGGCGAGCCCGGCGGCGGGCTGAACAGCGGCCGGCCCGACCAGCGACCCTCCATGCTGCTTCGCATTGCGCTGTTCGTCGTGAGCCAGCTTGCCGGCGCGCTGGCGGGCGGCTGGCTGGCCGGTTGGCCGGGCGCCCTGGCCGGCCTGGCGGCTGGTTCCCTGCTGTGGTTCGCACTCGACCTGTCGCGCGGGTTGAAAGTGGCGCGCTGGCTGCGCGATGGCGACGTGGCCCGCGAGTTGCGGATGAACGGCCTGTGGGGCGAGGTGGCGCAGCGGTCCCGACGGGCGCTGCGGCTGCGCGAACAGCAGGCGATCGACAGCCAGCGGCGGCTGCAGGACTTCCTGGCCGCTATCCAGGCTTCGCCGAACGGGGTCGTGCTGCTCGATGCCGGGGGCCGGATCGAGTGGTGCAACCAGACGGCCGCGTCGCAGCTTGGCATCGACGCACAGCGTGACCTGTTGCAGCTGATCGGCAACCTGGTGCGGGATCCCGGCTTTGCCGCCTACTACGCGGCCAACGATTACCGCCGCGATGTCGTCGTCAACGGCCGCGCGAGCACGAGCACCCGGCCAGTGAGCATCTCGGTCCAGTTGCACCCTTATGGCGACGGTCGCCAGTTGCTGCTCACCCGCGACATCACCACGCTGGACCAGGCGGAGGCGATGCGCCGCGACTTCGTCGCCAACGTCTCGCATGAGATCCGCACGCCGTTGACGGTGTTGACGGGCTTCGTCGAAACCATGCAGAACCTGACCCTGTCGCGCGAGGAGCAGGTCCGGTACCTGGGCTTGATGGCGCGGCAGTCGCAGCGGATGCAGACCCTGGTCAGCGATCTGCTGACCCTGTCCCGGCTGGAGGGCAGCCCCTTGCCCGACGCCGCCGAATGGACCCCGCTGGCGGCCCTGGTCGGCCACTGCGAACCGGAAGCAAGGGCGCTTTCCGCGTCGCTGGGAAAGAGCCATGAGCTGCACTTTTCTCCGGTGCCGCCCGCCGAGGTCGCCGGCTCGTTGAACGAGCTCCTCAGCGCCGTTTCCAATCTCGTGGGCAATGCCGTGCGTTACACGCCGACGGGGGGCGCGATCGACGTGCGCTGGCAACTGCTGGATGACGGCCGGGCACTGTTCGAGGTGAGAGACACCGGACCCGGTGTGGCGCCGGAGCATCTTCCCCGGCTGACCGAGCGCTTCTACCGCGTCGATCGGAGCAGGTCGCGCGAAACCGGTGGCACCGGACTCGGACTTGCCATCGTGAAGCATGTGGCGCAGCGCCACGGCGCGGAGCTGAAGATCGAGAGCACGCTGGGCGCGGGTTCGACCTTCTCGATCGTGTTTCCAGCGTCGCGAGTGCGGGCGGCCGGCATCAGCGTCGCGGCGCCGCTTTCAGCGCCGGCGGCTGAACCGGCGCCGTCCTAGCGCCAGGGGAGCGCATCGAACTAGCGATTTCTGGACCAGCGCACCTATACTGTATGCGTGAACAGTATTCCTCCGCGGGCCGCGTGGCCATTCGTTCCCGGCCCATCGTTGCGGTTGCCGATGGTGCAGGGCAGCGTCCGCGCCGGTTTCCCGTCGCCGGCCGACGACTTCGCCGTGAAGCGGCACGACCTCAACGAGCTGTTGATCACCCATCCCGTTGCCACCTTCTTCTGGGAAGCACGGGGATTGTCAATGCTGCAGGCCGGGATCGGTGACGGCGACATCCTGGTCGTCAATCGCGCGTTGTCGCCGCGGCACCGTGACATCGTCGTGGCCGAGGTCGACAACGACTTCACGGTCAAGTTCCTGTTCCAGCGCGCCGGTCGGGTGAAGCTGACCGCGGCCGATCCGACCTTTCCGGAAATCGTGCCGAAGGACGGGCAGACCCTCTCCATCTGCGGCGTCGTCACCTGCGCGATCAAGCGCTTCCGTTGAGGCTATGCGTGACTCCCGTCTACGCCCTGGTCGACGGCAACAATTTCTACGTGAGTTGCGAGCGGGTGTTCCGCCCCAGCCTGAAGGGGCGACCGGTCATCGTCCTGTCCAACAACGACGGCTGCGCGATCGCCCGCAGCAACGAGGCGAAGGCGCTCGGCATCACGATGGGAGCGCCTTACCACCAGATCCGGGCACAGTTGCCCGATGCCGGCGTGGTGGCACTGTCGGCCAACTTCACGCTCTACGGCGACATGAGCAACCGCTTCATGGCCATCGCCGCGGGCCTCGGGCCGGCGCAGGA
>JAYUHN010000460.1:0-8469 GCA_043766965.1 Ramlibacter sp.
GCGCACCCAGGAAGTGGTGATCGCCCTGGAGATCCTGCAATCGCTCGGACTGCGCAGCTTCGTGCCGAGCGTCACCGCCTGTCCCGGCTGCGGCCGCACCACCAGCACCACGTTCCAGGTGCTCGCCAAGGACATCGACGACTACCTGCGGGCGCAGATGCCGGTCTGGCGCAAGAAATATCCCGGCGTCGAGAAGATGAAGGTCGCGGTGATGGGCTGCATCGTCAACGGTCCGGGCGAGAGCAAGCATGCCGACATCGGCATCAGCCTGCCGGGCACCGGCGAGGCACCGGCGGCGCCGGTCTTCATCGACGGCGAGAAAGCACTGACGCTGCGCGGCGACAACATCGCCGCCGAGTTCCACCAGCTCGTCGAGAACTACATCGAAAAGCGCTTCGGCGCGATGACGAATGACGCGGGCCTTGCCCTGCATGACGAATGACGAATCATTCGCTCCCGGTCATTCGTCATTGAGCAGCGAAGTCTTCCGTCATCAACAACATGGCCGAGAAACTGAATGCCGTCAAAGGCATGAACGACATCTTGCCGCCCGACTCGGCGCGGTGGGAATGGCTGGAAGACAAGGTGCGCTCGCTGATGGCCCGGTACGCCTACCGCAACATCCGCACGCCGATCCTGGAGCAGACATCGTTGTTCGTGCGCGGCACCGGTGAGACCACCGACATCGTCGAGAAGGAGATGTACTCCTTCGTCGACAGGCTCAATGGCGAAGCCCTGACGCTGCGGCCCGAAAACACACCGGGCGTGGTGCGTGCCGCGATCGAACACAACCTCACCTACGACGGCGGCAAGCGCCTCTACTACATGGGCCCGATGTTCCGGCACGAGCGGCCGCAGCGCGGGCGTTACCGCCAGTTCTACCAGCTCGGGGCCGAGGTGCTCGGATTCGGCGGCCCGGAAGTGGATGCGGAACTGATGGCGCTGGCCTGGCAGCTGTTGCAGGACCTGGGCCTGCGCAATGTCCGCGTCGAGCTGAACAGCCTCGGCATTCCGGCGGAACGGCAGGCGCACCGCGCCGCCCTGGTCTCATATTTCGAACAGCACGCGCAGCTGCTGGACGAGGACGCGCGCCGCCGGCTCCACAGCAATCCACTGCGCATCCTGGACACCAAGAACCCGGCGCTGCAGCAGACCGTATCCGCTGCACCGCAGCTGCTCAACTTTCTCGGCGAGGCTTCGCTGGCGCGCTTCGAGACGGTGCGGTCGCTGATGGCGGCTTGCGGTGTTGCCAGCACAGTCAATCCCCGCCTGGTCAGGGGGCTGGATTATTACAGCCACACCGTGTTCGAGTTCATCACCGATGAACTGGGCGCGCAGGGCACGCTCTGTGGCGGCGGGCGCTACGACGGCCTGTTCGAGGTGCTGGGCGGCAAACCGACTCCGGCCGTGGGTTGGGGCATGGGCCTGGAGCGGGTCCTCGAGCTGGTTCGGGAGCAGGGCGCCGCGATGGCGATGCCGGTGCCCGATGCATACGCCATCATCCCGGAGGCTGCGGCGCTGCCGGTCGCGCTGCAAACCTTGCAAGCGTTGCGTGCGGCCGGGGTCAGCGTCCAGATGCACGCCGCGCCGACCGCAACCACGGCGGGCGCCGGTGAAGGCATGGGCAGCATGAAGTCGCAGTTCAAGAAGGCCGATGCCAGCGGCGCCCGTTTTGCCCTCGTGTTCGGCGCGGACGAACTGCGCGACGGCCAGGTGACATTGAAGTCCCTGCGCGACGGCAGCGGCGCGCAGGAGAGGCAGCCGCTGGCCGATCCGGGCGCATGGGCCCGGAAACTACAATCCCCGGCTTGACTCAAGAACCACAATGGCAAAACCTCTCGACCTTGAAGAACAGGAACAGCTTGACGAGCTCAAGCACTTCTGGAAAAACTACGGCAACCTGATCAGCTGGGCGCTGATCGTCGTGTTCGGCGCCATCGCCGCCTGGAATGGCTGGCAGTACTGGCAGCGGACGCAGGCCGCGCAGGCCTCCGCGATGTACGAGGAAGTGGAGCGCGCTGCTACCGCCGGCGAACTGCCGCGGGTCGAGCGTGCGTTCAACGATGTCAAGGACCGGTTCGGCGGCACCACGTATGCGCACCAGGCTGGCCTGCTCGCAGCCAAGACCTTCGCTGAAAAGGGCAACATCGACGCGGCAAAGGCGGCGCTGGCCTGGGTCGCGGACAAGTCGCCAGACGAGGGTTACCAGGCCGCGGCGCGACTGCGGCTGGCGGGCCTGCTGGCTGACGGCAAGGCTTACGACGACGCGCTCAAGCAGCTGTCCGGCAGCTTCCCGGTGGAATTCGAGGGCCTGGTTGCCGACCGCCGCGGCGATGTCTACAACCTGCAGGGGAAGAAGGGCGAGGCCAAGGCGGAGTACCTGAAGGCATGGCGAACACTCGACGAGCGGGCCGAATACCGGCGCCTGGTCGAAGTCAAGCTGACGGCTCTGGGCGTCGACCCCAAAGCCGGTGCCGTTCCCGCCGTCGCCGTCCCCGCGACTGCAAGCGCCCCTGCATCCGTCCCCGCAACCGCAGCCTCCGCTGGAGTGAAACCATGAGCGTACCGGCCCGACGTGCCGCAGCCCTTGCATTGCTTGCCACGCTGGCGGGCTGCTCGATGCTGCCTTCATGGATCGGCAGCGGCGCCGACAAGCCCAAGCCGGCCGAACTGCCGCCCAACGTGGCCTTGATCCAGGTGCGGCCGGCATGGACCGCCCGTCTTGGCCCGGTCGGATTCCCTCTGTCGGTCAACGTCAGCGGCACCACTGTCGCCGTCGCGAGCGGCGGCGGCGAAGTCGCGCAGCTCGAGGCGGAAACCGGCCGCCAGCTGTGGCGGGCCAGCGCCGGCGGCGCGATTTCGGCCGGTGTCGGCAGCGACGGCAAGCTGACGTCGGTCATCACCAGCAGCAACGAGGTCGTGACGTTCGCAGCGGACGGCCGGCAGGCATGGCGGCAGAAGCTTGGCGCCCAGGCCTATACCGCGCCCTTCGTCGCTGCGGGCCGGGTCTTCGTGCTGGCCGCGGACCGCTCCGTCACCGCATTCGATGGCCAGACCGGGCGCCGGCTCTGGAGCCAGCAGCGTCCGGGGGAAGCGCTGGTGCTGCGGCAGTCGGGCGTCATGCTGGCGGTTGGCGACACGCTGGTGGTGGGATTGGCGGGCCGCCTGGTCGGCCTGAACCCGCTGAACGGCAGCGTGCGCTGGGAGGCGCCGATCGCGACGCCGCGGGGCACCAACGACGTCGAACGGCTGGTCGATCTGGTCGGGAGCGTCAGCCGCGTCGGAACCTCGGTCTGCGCGCGTGCCTTCCAGGCTCGCGTCGGCTGCGTCGATGCCGAGCAAGGCAGCGTCGCCTGGACCAAACCCGCGGCTGGGGCGGAAGGCTTGAGTGGCGACGAGCGGCTGGTGTTCGGCGCCGAAAGCGACGGCCGCGTGATTGCCTGGCGCCGCGACAACGGCGAGCGCGCCTGGACCTCCGAGCGCCTGCAGTACCGTAGCCTCACGGCGCCGCTGGTGCTGGGCCGCTCGGTCGTGCTGGGGGACGGCACCGGCCTGGTTCACATGCTGTCACGCGAAGACGGCACGCCGCTGAATCGCCTGACGACCGACGCGACGGGTATCGCCGCGGCCCCGGTGGTGGCGGGCAACACGCTGGTTGTCGTGACGCGCGGCGGCGGCGTTTATGGTTTCGTGCCCGAATGAAATGTTCCACCCCCGGCGCGGCGCAGGCCTGATCCCTTGGTGAAGCCGGTCATCGCGCTGGTGGGGCGCCCGAACGTTGGCAAATCCACGCTCTTCAACCGGCTGACCAAGTCGCGGGACGCCATCGTCGCCGACTTCGCGGGCCTGACGCGAGACCGTCATTACGGCAACGTCAAGCTGGGCCAGCACGAGTTCATCGCGATCGATACCGGCGGCTTCGAGCCGACGGCCGAAAGCGGGATCTACATGGAGATGGCCAAGCAAACCCGCCAGGCGGTGGCGGAAGCCGATGTCGTGGTGTTCGTGGTCGACGCCCGCGCCGGTGTTTCAGCGCACGACCATGACATCGCCGGCTATCTCCGCAAGCTGGGCAAGCGCACCGTGCTGGCGGCGAACAAGGCCGAAGGCATGCTGGAAGGGGTGCAGCTGAGCGAGTTCTACGAGCTGGGTCTGGGCGACGTCCACGGCATCTCCGCGGCCCACGGGCAGGGAATCCGGGACCTGGTTGACCTGGCGCTGGGACCGCTCAACCTGGCCGAACCCGAGGACGACGGCGAAGCAGTCGACGCGGGCGTCATCAAATTGGCGGTCGCCGGCCGCCCCAATGTCGGCAAGTCGACCCTGATCAATACCTGGCTGGGCGAAGAGCGGCTGGTGGCGTTCGACCTGCCCGGCACCACCCGCGACGCGATCAGCGTTCCGTTCGAGCGTAACGGTCAGCGCTTCGAGCTGGTGGACACCGCCGGCCTGCGCCGCAAGGGCAAGGTGTTCGAGGCGATCGAGAAGTTTTCGGTGGTCAAGACGCTGCAGGCGATCGAATCGGCCAACGTCGTGCTGTTGCTGCTGGACGCGACCCAGGGCGTGACGGACCAGGACGCGCACATCGCGGGCTACATCCTGGAAAGCGGGCGCGCCGTGGTGGTGGCCATCAACAAATGGGACGCCATTGACAGCTATCAGCGCGAGCAGGTGCAGCGCTCGATCGAGACCCGGCTGGCTTTCCTCAAGTTCGCCGACCTGCACCTGATCTCCGCCATCAAGCGCCAGGGCCTGGGGCCGGTCTGGACCTCGATCGCGGCCGCGCACCGCTCGGCCATGGTCAAGATGTCGACTCCGGTGCTGACCCGGCTGCTGCTGGAGGCGGTGCAGTTCCAGCAGCCGCAGCGGTCCGGCATGTTCCGCCCCAAGCTGCGGTATGCGCACCAGGGCGGGATGAACCCGCCGATCATCGTGGTGCATGGCAACTCCCTCGAACACGTGACGGCTGCTTACAAGCGCTTCCTGGAAGCACGCTTTCGCAAGGAGTTCAAGCTGACCGGGACACCATTGCGGATCGAGATGAAAACGTCGAAAAACCCGTACGGCGACAAAGACGGCGATTAGGGCCGGGCCTTGCCGCTTGAAGTGCGGCGGCAGGCCCCAACCTCCTTTCGGCCATATGCGGTTTTCCGCTTTTGGACTACTTGCCCGGCATTGCTGCTGTGGTAAGGTGATATTTCCTTACCCATCCTTCCACTTCCGAACACGGAGAATATCGTGAGCAACAAAGGGCAGCTGCTACAAGACCCCTTCCTCAATACCTTGCGTCGCGAGCATGTGCCGGTGTCGATTTACCTCGTCAACGGCATCAAGCTGCAAGGCCAGATCGAGTCTTTCGACCAGTACGTCGTGCTGTTGCGCAATACCGTGACCCAGATGGTCTACAAGCACGCCATCTCCACCATCGTCCCCGGCCGGGCCGTGAATTTCTCAGCGGCCGAGACAACCGAGGCCGACGCCACCTGAGCCCCGCCAGAGGCGCCTGCCGACGCCGACTGGCCGGGCCTGCTGAACCTGGCATTTTCATGGTTCGAAGTTTGTCCGACTCTCCTGAACGCCCCGCCGCCCCGGTTCTGCTGGTCGGAGTGGATCTTGGGCTCCCCAATTTCGACCCCGGTCTCGAAGAGCTCGGTCTGCTCGCCCAGTCGGCGGGCATGTCGCCCGTTGACCGCATTTCCTGCAAACGGAAGGCGCCTGATGCGGCGCTGTTCGTCGGCAGCGGCAAGGCCGACGAGATCAAGGCCAGGGCCGAAGCGACCGGCGCCACCGAGGTGCTGTTCGACCAGTCCCTGAGTCCCGCCCAACAGCGCAACCTCGAGCGCCACATCGGGCTGCCGGTGAATGACCGCACGCTGCTGATCCTCGAGATCTTCGGCCAGCGCGCCCGCAGCCATGAAGGCAAGCTGCAGGTGGAGTTGGCGCGGTTGCAGTACGTCAGCACCCGGCTGGTGCGGCGCTGGTCGCACCTGGAAAGGCAAACGGGCGGCTCCGGCGTGCGCGGCGGCCCTGGCGAAAAGCAGATCGAACTGGACCGTCGCATGATCGGCGACGCGATCAAGCGCACCAAGGAGCGCCTGACCAAGCTGAAGCGCCAGCGGCAGACCCAGCGACGGCAGCGCGAGCGGCAGGGCGCCTTCACCATCTCGCTGGTGGGTTACACCAACGCCGGCAAGTCGACATTGTTCAATGCGCTGGTGAAAGCCCGGGCCTATGCCGCGAACCAGTTGTTCGCGACGCTCGACACCACCACGCGCCAGCTTTATCTGGCGCCTTCGCACGATGCAACTGGGCAGGTTGGCCGGTCGGTCTCGCTGTCGGACACTGTGGGTTTCATCCGCGACCTGCCGCATGGGCTGGTCGCCGCTTTCGAGGCCACGCTGCAGGAAGCGGTCGACGCCGACCTGCTGCTGCACGTCGTCGACGCAGCTAACCCGGACCATCCCGAGCAGATCGCGGAGGTGCAACGGGTGCTGGCGGAAATCGGAGCCGCCGAGGTGCCCCTGATGCTGGTGTTCAACAAGATCGACGCGCTGCCCGAGGGCCAGCAACCGCGACACGCGAGCGACATGTTCGAGCTCGACGGGGCCGTGGTGCCGCGCGTATTCGTCAGCAGCCGCACCGGGAAAGGTCTGGACGAGTTGCGACGCCAGCTGTCCAACCTGGCGACGGCCACTGCCGCGGCGCCTGCTCCCGAATCGCCCGCACTCCACGAAGACCCGGCGTGATTGGGCACAATCGGGCGGCAACAACAATGAGAACGAGCGCATGAACCTCCATTTACGCAGCCTGCCGCGGCTTGGGCTGATGCGCCGTATCCGGGGCGTGTTCAACCTGAATGATCCGCGCTGGGGGCGTGGCGACGAGAACGGCCAGAAGTCCGAGGGCCCGCCCAAGGGGCCCAAGCAGGGACCGCCGGACCTGGACGAACTCTGGCGCGACTTCAATCGCAAGCTCGGCAACCTTTTCGGCGGCAAGGGCCGCCGTACGGAAGGCGGCGGCGGCTTCGGTGGCGGCAATGGCGGCGGCTTCAAGCCCGACATGCGCAGCGCCGGCATCGGCGCGTTGCTGGTGGCGGCCGTGGTGGTGCTGATCTGGCTGGGCACCGGATTCTTCATCGTCCAGGAAGGCCAGCAGGGCGTCGTCACCCAGTTCGGCAAGTACCACGGCACGGTGGAAGCCGGCTTCAACTGGCGGCTGCCGTATCCAATCCAGCGCCACGAAACCGTCAACCTGACACAGTTGCGTTCGGTCGAGATCGGCCGCAGCAGCGTGGTGCAGTCCACCGGCCTGAAGGAATCGTCGATGCTGACGCAGGACGAGAACATCGTCGACGTCCGCTTCACCATCCAGTACCGTTTGAAGAGCGCGGCGCAGTTCCTGTTCGAGAACCGCAATCCAGACGACGCCGTGATCAAGGCCGCGGAATCCGCGATCCGCGAGGTGGTCGGGCGCGTCAACATGGACGATCTGCTGGGTCGCAACAGCGAGAACATCCAGCGCGACGTGGCCAAGTCGATCCAGTTCCAGATGGACCGCTACAAGACGGGCATCGAGGTGCAGAACGTCAATATCCAGAACGTGCAGCCGCCCGAGCAGGTGCAGGCGGCGTTCGACGACGCGTTGAAGGCCGGGCAGGACCGGGACCGGCTGAAGAACGAAGGACAGGCCTACGCCAACGACGTGATTCCGCGCGCCAAGGGGGCCGCCGCCCGGCTGAAGGAAGAATCGGACGGCTACAGTGCCCGCATCCTGGCCCAAGCCGAGGGCGACGGGCAGCGCTTCCGCTCGGTCCTGACCGAGTACCAGAAGGCGCCACAGGTCACGCGCGACCGCATGTACATCGATGCGATGCAGCAGGTCTATACCAGTGTCACCAAGGTTCTGGTCGATTCGCGCCAGGGCAACAGCCTGCTGTACCTGCCGCTGGACAAGCTGATGCAGCAGGCCGGTTACGCGTCCGACAACACCGGCGCCCCTCCTGTGGCGACCGCGCCGGCCCTTCCCACACCGCCGGTCGCCGTGCCCGGCGACCCTCGGGCGCGCGACAGCTCGCGCACCCGCGACCGCGAAAGCCGCTGATATGAACCGGATCGGATTCGTCGTTTCCACCGTGCTGCTGGCGCTTGCGTTGCTCAGCTCGATGTTGTTCGTGGTCGACCAGCGCCAGTTCGGCGTGGTCTATTCGTTCGGCCAGATCAAGGAAGTCATCACCGAGCCGGGCTTGCGCTTCAAGCTGCCACCGCCATTCCAGAACGTGGTGTTCCTCGACCGGCGGGTGCTGACGCTGGACAGCCCGGAAACCGGTTCGCTGCAGACGGCGGAAAAAAAGAACCTGGTGATCGACTGGCTGGTCAAGTGGCGCATCGCCGACCCCAAGCAGTTCATCCGCACCAACTCAGGCGGCGTCAACATCACCACGGCCGAAAACCGCCTGACGTCGGTGGTGCA
>JAYUHN010000461.1:0-8407 GCA_043766965.1 Ramlibacter sp.
GTTCCGCCCGACGTCCACTCTCGGCTGTGCCGGCCTGGTGGATGCGAACAGCGCCGGCAACGTCACCATCTGCAACGCGATCGGCACCGGCGTGGCCGACGACAAGTCGATCTATCCGTACGTGCCGCGGATGATCGAGTTCTACCTTGGCGAAAAGCCGATCCTGAAGAACGTGCCGACCTATGTCGGCCGCAACGCCGACGATCTGAAATACACCCTGGCGAACCTGAAAGACCTGGTGGTGAAGGAAGTGCATGGCGCCGGCGGCTACGGCATGCTGGTCGGGCCGGCGGCAACCCGGCAGGAGATCGAGGATTTCCGCAAGGCCGTGGTCGCCAATCCAAGTGGGTACATCGCGCAGCCGACGCTGTCGCTGTCGAGCTGTCCGACGTTCGTTGAGAGCGGCATCGCGCCGCGCCACATCGACCTGCGGCCGTTCGTCCTGTCCGGGAAGGACGTGCAGATGGTGCCCGGCGGACTGACCCGCGTCGCGCTCAAGGAAGGCTCGCTGGTCGTCAATTCGTCGCAGGGCGGGGGGACGAAAGACACATGGATCCTCGAGGTATAGGACTGTCATTGCGGGCTTGACCCGCAATCCATGGATCCCGGATCGGGTCCGGGATGACAAGAAGGACGCGCAACATGCTTTCAAGAACCGCAGACCACCTGTTCTGGATGTCCCGCTATATCGAGCGGGCGGAAAACACCGCCCGCATGCTCGATGTCAACTACCAGACCTCGCTGCTGCCGCAGTCGGCCGCCGTGGCGCAGGTGGGCTGGCAGGGCTTGCTGTCGATCAGCGAGCTGCTGCCGGCATACACCGAGCAGCACTGCGAAGTCACTCCGCACGACGTGCTGGAATTCATGATCAAGGACGAAGGCAATCCGTCGTCGATCGTTTCGTGCCTGCGCGCAGCGCGTGAAAACGCGCGAGCGGTGCGGGGCACGCTGACCACGGAAGTCTGGGAGACGCACAACCAGACCTGGATCGAGGTCAACCGCATGGTCGCGAACCGGGAATTCGAACGCGATCCCGGCCAGTTCTTCGAGTGGGTCAAGTTCCGCTCGCACCTGTCGCGCGGAGTCACGGTGGGCACGATGCTGATGGACGAGGCGCTGCATTTCATGCGCCTGGGCACCTTCCTAGAGCGCGCCGACAACACGGCGCGGCTGGTGGACGTGAAGTTCCACGCCGTGCAGAGCGACTTCTTCGGCGCGGCCAGCGAGAAAGACCAGGAATACGATTTCTACCACTGGAGCGCGATCCTGCGCAGCGTTTCGGGCTTCGAGATCTACCGCAAGGTCTACCGCGACGTGATCAGGCCCGAGCGTGTGGCCGACCTGCTGATCCTGCGCGCCGACATGCCGCGCTCGCTGCATGCCAGCCTGGGCGAAGTGGTGAGCAATCTTGCGATGGTGGCCAATGAGCAGTCATTGGAAACCCAGCGCCGGGCAGGCAAGCTGCTGGCGGACCTGAAGTACGGGCGCATCGACGAGATCCTGGCGACCGGCCTGCACGCCTTCCTCACCCAGTTCCTGGACCGGGTGAACGAGCTCGGCGTTCACATCAGCCGCGATTTCCTGGTGCCGGCGGAGGCTTGAGGCGTATGCGCCAGGCGCTGCGCTCCGATGCCGCCTGCCGAATTTCGCTGACAACGAAGCGCTTTGGTGGGCCGTAACTTATCCCTATGGACCATCCGACACTTGCCTGGCACAGCCTCATCGTTTTCGGCTTTTTGTTTGGGCTTGCGAGCGGACCGATGACGCTGCTTCGGATCGGGATCGGTCTCACCCTGCTGGCCGGGCTGGGCGTGCTGCTTGCGGATATCAGCGGCCATGACCGGATCGCGCACTGGTTCGTCATCGGCATGGTGTCGGTATTGGTCGCTTTCCTGGTGGCGATGGTGGGAGCCGTCGTCGGGGCCACGGTGCGCCAGGTCTTTCGCCCCCGCCCACTCAGCCCCCGGATCGATCGCCCCGTTCCAGCACCGCCTTGACCTCGCGTCCCAGTTCGATCACTGCCATTGCGTAGTAACTCGACCAGTTGTAGCGAGTGATCACATAGAAGTTCTGGGTGCCCGCGACGTACGTCGGTTCGTCTGTGCCGTTCTGGAGTTCCACCAGCGCCAGCGGACCGTCGTGCGCCTGCGCTTCGGCGGGCAACAGCGCGCCCTTGGCGGCGAAGCTGGCGACACTGAAGCTCGGCAGGATGTCGGGTGCAAGCAGGGCGTCCTTGTCCAGCCTTGCGGGGTCGAAGGTCACCGGGTAGTGCGTCGGCTGGCCGGGTTGCCAGCCGTAGCCGCGGAAATAATTGGCCACCGAACCGATGGCGTCAGCCGCGCTTCCGTCGAGGTCGACCTTGCCGTTGCGGTCGAAGTCGACCGCCCACCTGGCCCAGCTGCTCGGCATGAATTGCGGCATCCCCATCGCGCCCGCGAAGCTGCCGAGCGGCTCCAGGGGATCGCGGCCCAGCCGATGCTGCTGGGTCAGGAACTGCTCCAGTTCAGCGCGGAAATAATTGCTGCGCTCGACGGCCCGGGGGTGCGATGACGGAAAGTTGAAGGAAAGCGTCGACAGCGCGTCGATCACCCGGAAGCTTCCCATTTGCTGCCCGTAAACGGTTTCGACGCCGATGATGCCGACGATGATTTCAGCCGGGACGCCATATTCCTGCTCGGCGCGTTGCAGGGTCTCGCGATTCGCCTGCCAGAACCGGACGCCGGCGCCGATGCGCACCGGGTCGATGAAGCGGCTGCGGTACACGCGCCAGTTTTTCGGCGTGCCGGGCGGCGCTGGTTGCATCAGGCGCGCGATCGTCGGCAGGAAGCGCGCCTCGCCGATGGCCTTGCGAACCCAGGCCGGGTCGAGGTCGCGCCGCTGAGCCACGTCGTCGGCAAAAGCCATTGCCTGTTCGTGCTCGGCGTAGGGGACGCCAACACTGAGACGCGCCACCTTGCCGCGGAAATTCGGCTTGGTGAGCGCTTCCTGCGCGTTGCCCGCCAGTGGCTGCGCCATCGCCGCCAGCACGGCAGCGGAAATCAGAACCAGTTTGAACATCTTATTTGGGCCAGGCCAGTTGCCTGAATTGTCGCTGCAGCGTGGCAAGGCTGGAATGCGGTGCGCGCGAATAACGCTGCAGCTCCAGTTGGAGCAGCCAATCGGCCAATGGTTGCGCACCGGCGCCGAAATGTGCGGTCACAAGTGTCGCCATCTGGCGCGGCGCGGATGTCCGGGGCAACTCCATCCCCGCGGCCACCAGCCGCTTGCGGGCGTGGGCCAACAGGCGCAGCCACGGGTCGTGCTGGCTACGCTCCCACAGCGTGACGCCGGCCCCGAGCAATGCCACGACCACCACGATCGCGATCAGCACGTAACTCAGGTCTTCCCAGCTGGGCGACGCGAACCCGAGGTTCCTCAGCAGATCCAGCTGCTTGCTCTGGGTGTAGCTGAGGATGCGCTGGTTCCAGGCATTGTTCACCGCTTCCCAGGCGGCGCGGATGGTCGCCGCGACGTTCGGTGTCACCGCGTCGAAAGCGATGGCCAGCGCGCCGCGGCGAGGCTGCAAACGTTCGAACGCCCCGGTTCGTCCCGGCGACACCGAAGCGGTGGGATCGACCCGGACCCAGCCGCGGCCGGCCAGCCAGACCTCGGCCCAGGCGTGCGCGTCGCTCTGGCGCACGGCCCAGAAGCCGTCGACGGGATTGCGGTCGCCGCCCTGGTAGCCGGTGACCACGCGCGACGGGATTTCCATCGCGCGCATCAGAATGACGAAGGCCGAAGCGATGTGCTCACAGAATCCCGCCTTGCTGTCGAACCAGAATTCGTCCGCCGTGTGTTCGCCGGAAGTGCCCGGTTCGAGCGTGTAGATATAGCCGCCGGTGCGAAGGCGCAGCAGCGCCGCGTTCACCAGCGCCTGGGCGCCGCCGGATGCGAGCGCCGGATCGGCCCGCAGCTGACGGGCCAGTTCCTCCGTGCGGGGATTGAAGCCGGGTGGCAGTTCCAGGTAGTTGGGCAGGACGGCGGCGGCGAAGCGCGGTCCGTACTGGAAGTCGGTATGACTCTGCGCCTGATATCGCAACAGGTCGGTCACCGGCCCGCTGGCGATCCATTGCAGTTCGCTGGTCATGACCATGTCGAAGCCCGACGCGGCGGGAGCCTGCGACGCGACGTCGAGCACGAAGATCCAGGGCCGGTTGTTCGGCTCCAGCGTCACCTCGTAGCGCACCGGCGTGCCGGCCACCTGCAGATTCGCCGGTCCCGATGCGACCGCGTGGAAACGGGAACCAGACTGCCGCTGCAGCGTGCGCCATTCGCGCCCGTCGAAGCTGGAGAGCACCGGCCCGCGGAAGTACAGCGCCTGCTGCGGTGGCGGCGGGCCCTCGAAGCGGATCCGCATCGCGATGCTTTCGTCCAGCGCCAGCGCCGCGAGGTTGCCGACCTGCATGCTGGCCGACAGGCCGCTGCGGCCGCTCATCGCGTCGCCCGGGATGCCCCAAAGCGGCCCGAAGCGCGGGAACAGCAGGAACAGCACCGCCATGATCGGGGCGCCGAGCAGGGTCATGGTGGCCGCCGTGCGTGCCGCGCGCAGCAGCGGCGGCTTGCCGACACGCATGTGCGCGTTGACAAGGGCCGTCAGCAGGCCCAGCAGCGCCACCAGCATCGCCGCCGCCGTCAGCAACGACTGCGAGAAAAAGAAGTTGGTGAGCATCGTGAAGAAGCCCAGGAAAAACACCACAAAAGCGTCGCGCCGGGCCCGCAGCTCCAGCGTCTTGAGCGCCAGCAGGATCACGATCAGCGTAACGCCGGCGTCGCGGCCCAGCAGGGTGCGATGGGTAAACCAGGTGGCGGACAACGCCGCCGCCAGCAGCACAAGCAGCCACCACTGGCTGGGCAGCCGGCGTGACAGCAAGGCGAGCGCGCCCCGCCACAGCAGCATCCCGGCCGCCAGCAGCGTGCACCACCACGGCAGGTGGCTGACCTGCGGCAACACCACCCAGCCGATGACGAGCAGCAGGAACAGGGTGTCGCGTGCATCTCGCGGCAAGGCCGCGAGCCAGGACATGGCGCCCGGGCGCCCGGTTCTCAGCATGTCGCCAGAGCCTCCAGGCAGTGGCGTTTGTGCGCTTCGCCGGTGGCCGGCGCGATCTGCCGGGCCGGCAGCCGCAGCCCGTAGTCGGACGCAAGTTTATCGGCTTGCAACACCCAGGCCGTGAGGCGCGACAGGCGTTGCTCGGTGCCCGCGTTTCCCGCATTGGCGAAATCGAGCCACAGCTCATAGCGCTGGGCCTGTTCGGTGTCGCGGCTGACCAGTTCGTCGGCCTTGGCGGCTTTCTTCCACACCACCAGCTTCAGCGGATCGCCGCGCCGGTAGGCCCGCACGCCGTCGAATTCACCCGAACTCTGCAGCCGCGCCGACCAAACGCCGCCCGCGAGCGGCTGGCCGGCGGGCAGCGGCGGCGGCATGGCCTCCGGCATTGGATAAACCAGCACCTGCGCCGCCGGCCGCCAGACCGTCCAGACCCGGAAGGTGCCGAGCGGAAAGCGGGTTTCCGCGGTGAGTGGAGGCACACGGTGCAGCCCGCGTTTCTCCGGCTTGAATGCCACATGCACGGTGCAGCTGCCCTGCGCCGGCACGTCGGCCCAGACCCAGCGGTCTTCGTGCGTTTCGTCCAGCACCGCCAGCCCGATGCTTTGCCGCACCGAGCGCCGTTCGTTGTGCAGCACTGCGCTCAATGTGGTGTTGGCGCCGGCAAACTGCGGGTCCGGCGCCAGCAGGTTAAGCCGCAGGCCGCGCAGCGTTCCATGGCACACGTGCATGCCGGCCAGCGCGCTGCCTGCCAGCAGGAAGGTCAGCAGGTAACCCAGGTTCAGCTGGTAGTTGATGGACGCGACCAGCAGCAAGATCAGCGTCGCGAACAGCATGAAGCCCGCGCGCGACGGCAGGATGTAGACGTTGCGCTGCGACAGTGTCATCGTGTCCGACAGCGGGATGCGGGATTGCCACCACTGGCGGAAGCGCCGGCGGGTCGTCATCCCCGCGAAGGCGGGGACCCAGAGCTTCCTGCTTGAATGCCCTGGGTTCCCGCCTTCGCGGGAATGACGGTCTCCCACCCCCTTCATGGCAGCGAAACAGCTTCCACCATCGCGCGGACTTGTTCGACCGGGCCCCGTCCCGCATCGCCGACCGGGATCAATCGGTGCGCCACCGTCTGCGCCAGGATCGCCCGCACGTCGTCCGGCGCCACGTAGTCGCGTCCGCTCAGCAAGGCCTGCGCTTTCGCCGCGCGCACCACAGCGATCCCGGCGCGCGGCGACAGCCCTTGCAGGAACCAGCGTCCCGAGCGTGTTGCGGCCACCAGCTCCTGGACGTAATCCAGCAGCGGTCCGGCTGCGTGCACCGCGATCACCTTCTGCTGCAGCGACTGCAGCTCGATGGCCGACAGCGTGCCTTCCATGCCTTCCATCATCTCGCGCCGGTCGCGGCCGTTGAGCAGTTCGCGCTCGGCCGCGCGGTCCGGGTAGCCGAGCGAGATGCGCATCAGGAACCGGTCGAGCTGCGACTCCGGCAAGGCGAACGTGCCGAGCTGGTCGTGCGGGTTCTGCGTCGCGATGACGAAGAAGGGCGAGGGCAGGGCGCGGGTTTCGCCTTCGACGGTCACCTGCTTTTCTTCCATGGCTTCAAGCAGCGCGCTCTGTGTTTTCGGGCTGGCGCGGTTGATCTCGTCGGCCAGCAGCACCTGGGCGAAGATCGGCCCCGGATGGAACACGAAGGTCTCCTTGCCGCGCTCGTAGATCGAGACCCCCGACAGGTCGCTCGGCATCAGGTCGGCGGTGAACTGGACACGCGAAAACTGCAGCCCGAAGGAGCGTGCCAAAGCGTGCGCCAGCGTCGTCTTGCCGACGCCCGGAACGTCTTCGATCAGCAGGTGGCCGCCGGCCAGCATGCAGGCCACGCAGTCTTCGATCTGTGCGCGCTTGCCGACGATGATCGTCCCGATCTGCCCGACCAGTTCCGTGAGTTGCGCCGCCAGCAGTTTGTTCATGCGGCCACCTTACCCGAAAAGGTGATTCCCCGACGCGAGAGACAGCGCTTGCCCCGGGCCCCAGTTCAGCGAACCGGTCGGCGCGGTTTGCTTGGCACTTCGGGCTCCGGCGCAACTTCGTCGGCCACGCTCTCGTCGAACCTCGGCGTGCGAGCGAGCAAGGCATCGAGCGTGTCGTAGACCTCCTGCATCGAGCGCGTTCCGAGGGACGCTTCGAGCGCCGCGTAGCGCTCCTCGATGAGCGGGACCAGCCGCCGCAGGATCTTGCGGCTCTTGGGTTCGAGCGCCACCGCGACCCGGCGCTGGTCATGCGCCATGCGCTCGCGCGAGACCAGGCCCGCCTCTTCCATGCGTTGCAGCACGCCGGCAATGCTGGGGCTGGAAATGGAGCAGGCCTCGCACAACTGGCGCGGTTCGAGCGAGCCCTGCTCGGCCAGCTCGCGCAGGATGCGCCATTGCGGATCGGTCAGGCCGTGCGCGGTGAGCAGGGGCCTGAAATGCGCCATCAGCGCCTCACGTGAGCGCAGCAGCAAATGGGGCAGGTTGCGGTGACGCAGTGCAGTGGACATGGTGCGGGACCGGAATGGTTTGCTCACATCTGAGTGTAGTCGCCGACCGGGCGTTCGTGCCCGTCGCGACTAGGGAAAGTCCTGACGGCAATTGCGCTCCCGGCTCTTGAATTACTAACATGTCAGGAATTACATTACGTACATGTTAGTAAAAATCACCCTGCAAAGCCCCGCGCGCCGTGGCACCGTCTACGGCACCTTGCTCAACCACCGCGATGCGCTGGCGGCGCTCGGCACGGCCGTGCACGAGGCGCCGTACAAGGCACCGCCGAAGGCGCCGATCCTCTACATCAAGCCGCGCAATACCTGGATAGCGGGCGGCGAGGCGATCGTGGTGCCAGCCGGCGTGCCCGCGCTCGAGATCGGCGCGACGCTCGGCCTGGTGATCGGCCGGGCGGCCTGCCGCGTCAGCGAGGCGGATGCGATGAACTTCGTCGCCGGCTACGTGATCCTCGCCGATGTGAGCGTGCCGCACGAGTCGTACTACCGGCCCTCGCTGCGCTTCAAGGCGCGCGACACCTTCTGCCCGATCGGGCCGTTCGTGCGGCGCGAGGCGGTGGGCTCGCCGGACGCGCTGGGCATCGCGGTGGCGATCGACGGCGAGACCGTGCATCGCTCCAGTACCGCGGGGCTGATCCGGCCGGTGGCGCGGCTGCTCGCCGAGGTCAGCGAGTTCATGACGCTCGCGCCCGGCGACGTGCTCTCGGTCGGCGTCGCCGCCGGGGCGCCGCGGGCTCGTGCCGGGCAGCGCGTGGGCATCGCGATCGAAGGGCTGGGCCGGCTCGACAATCCGTT
>JAYUHN010000462.1:0-21836 GCA_043766965.1 Ramlibacter sp.
GCGCATGTACGCGCGCAGTCGCTCCTCGATCTCGAGATTGCCGGGACAGTGCTCCTCGTCCTCGGGCTCGATCGTGTTCACATAGGCGGTGGTGGCGGCAAACGGCTTGTCGATCCCGTGCTGCCGGGCCTCTTCCAGCAGCTGCTCCAGCAGGAAATGGCCGCGCTCCCGCCCTCCACTGGCGATGACCGCCGCCAGCGCATCCAACCATTCTCGGGTTTCCTGTTGGTCCGGATCGTTGGCTGCGCCGCCGAACATGGCGTCGGGCTGTGCTGACATGTTGTCTCCTTGGTCGTTCGCTTTTCGTAATTTAGTACAGACGTCCCGTACCCTGATCGAAGTGTCGCACAGAATCGGACTAAATTTCAAATGGTGCATCGTAATTTCATAATGCGGATCAAAATCAGTACGGCGAAAGCACTGCCGTTCGCTACCCCTACACTGTGAAGTCATGCAAGAACCCAGCACCGTCAGCGAGTTCGGACCGGAAGCTCCACCACCGCCGGGCGTCTGGCGACGGTGGTGGCGACGCCAGACGCCGGTCCACCAGGACCGCTTTGCGATGCTGGCACCGCTTGCCGCCGTTGCGCTCTTTCTGGCGGCCATTGCCTCGGCCTTCGTCTACCTTCGGCTGGAAGAACTGGACCGCGAACAAGAGGCGGTCAAGCGCGACGTGGAGTATGCGCAGCAACGGGTGAGATTGCGCCTGCTCGAACGGCAGGAACAGTTGATGCGAATCGCGCGCGACATCGCGAATCTGGAACTCGACAACGAGGAATTCACGGGACGCGCCGAGTCGATGGTGGCGCAGTACCCGGAGGTGCAGGCGCTGAGCTGGATCGACGAGCGGCGGCGCATCAAGGCCAGCTATTCGGCCCCAAGCGTCTCGAATGCTCACCTTCGTGCCGAAGGCGCGGTGCTGCCGGCCGGGGAAACCGAAACGATGTACGGGTTGGCGCGCGACTTGCAGCAGCCGGTTTACTCGCAGCCCACGGCCGGTAGCGAGGGCACCGGCCTGCTGCAGCTGCACGTGCCGCTCACATTGCAAGGCAAGTTCAGCGGTGTCATCCTGGGCGAGTACTCGATCGACGGCTTGCTGCGCTACGGCGTGCCCGCGGATGTTTCCGCCAAATACGCGGTCGCGCTGCTCGATGGCAGGGGCCGAGTGCTGGCGGGAACGTCGGTGCCCGCCCGCAACCCGGCAAACCTGCTGCCCTGGGCCGCCCAGCCCAACGAATATGAGGTCCCGGTCTCGCCGGTCGGCAATGGTCTTGTGATTCGTGCGCAGGCCTACCGTACTTCGCTCGGCGTGATCGGCAGCGGCCTGTTCTGGCTGGTCGGCGCGCTGTCGGTGATGACGGCATGGATGCTGATCGGCAATTTCCGGCATACGCGGCGGCGAATGCAGGCACAGCAGGCGCTGATCGCCGAGACCAATTTCCGGCGTGCCATGGAGAACTCCATGCTGACCGGCATGAGGGCGCTCGATCTGCAAGGCCAGATCACGTACGTGAACGCCGCGTTTTGCCAGATGACCGGGTGGAGCGAGGCCGAACTGGTTGGCCGCATGCCGCCCTTCCCGTACTGGCCCGAGGCCGACCGCGAGCTGCTGGCCGCCCGTCTCGATGACGAACTGCAGGGGCGCACCACTTCCGGTGGCTTCCAGGTGCGCGTCAAGCGCAAGGACGGAGTCGTGTTCGACGCCCGGCTCTACGTGTCACCGCTGGTCGACGCCAAGGGACACCAGAGCGGCTGGATGACGTCGATGACGGACATCACCGAGCCGAACCGCATCCGCGAACAGCTCTCCGCCTCGTACGAGCGCTTCACGACGGTGCTGGAAGCCCTGGACGCATCGGTGTCGGTCGCGCCCCTTGGCAGCGAGGAACTGCTGTTCGCCAACAAGCTGTACCGACTCTGGTTCGGGGTGCAGACTGCCGGGCATCTGCAACTGGTGGCACAGGCCGGGGTGCCGGATCAACCGCGCAGCGACGAGTTGAACGACAGCGTGGATTCGTTTGTCGGCCTGCCGACCGGAACCTTGACCACAGCCCAGTCCGAGAACGCCGAGATCTTCGTGCCCGACCTGGGCAAGTGGCTGGAGGTGCGCTCGCGTTACCTGAACTGGGTCGACGGGCGCCTTGCCCAAATGGTGATCGCCACGGACATCACGCCACGCCGGCATGCGGAAGAACAATCGGCCGCCCAGGCCGAGCGCGCCCAATCGGCCAGCCGCCTGATCACGATGGGCGAGATGGCATCCAGCGTGGCGCACGAGCTGAACCAGCCGCTGACGGCGATCAACAACTATTGCAACGGGCTGGTGTCGCGAATCAAGGACAAGCAGATCAACGAGCAGGACCTTCTCGCCGCGCTGGAAAAGACTGCCCGCCAGGCCCAGCGCGCCGGCCAGATCATCCAGCGAATCCGCTCGTTCGTGAAGCGCAGTGAGCCGAACCGGACGCTCTCGGATGTGACGTTGATGGTGAACGAGGCGGTGGAGCTGGCGGACATCGAGCTGCGCCGCCGCAACGTGCGGCTGTCGCACTACGTCGCGGCCCTGCTGCCCACCTTGCTGGTCGACCCGATCCTGATCGAGCAGGTGCTGGTCAACCTGCTGAAGAATGCAGCGGAGTCGATCGACAATGCGCAGCGGCCCGCCGCCAGGCGGACGGTCGAATTGCGGGTGGTGCCCAAGCAGGTGCAGGCGCTGCCGGTGGTTGAGTTTTCGGTCCAGGATTCCGGCGCCGGCCTCGCCCCCGAGGTGATGGACCGCCTGTACGAGGCGTTTTTCTCCACCAAGGTGGAAGGCATGGGAATCGGCCTCAACCTGTGCCGCACGATCGTCGAATCGCACCAGGGGCGGATGCAGGCGGAGAACCTCTACAATGATTCGGACGTTTCCGGCTGCCGTTTTTCCTTCTGGATCCCGGTCTCCGGCGCGACGAAAACCACCCTCAACAACAACGCCGGTGTCGCTGCATGAGCGAACGGCACCGCGCGGCGCCGGAGACTGACGAATGAGCTTGATTCCCAAAAAGGGCACGGTCTATGTCGTGGACGACGACGAGGCGGTGCGCGACTCGCTCCAGTGGTTGCTGGAGGGCAAGGACTACCGGGTGCGCTGCTTCGACTCGGCGGAGTCTTTCCTGTCGCGCTATGACCCGCGCGAAGTCGCTTGCCTCATCGTCGACATCCGCATGGGCGGAATGACCGGGCTCGAATTGCAGGACCGGCTGCTCGAGCGCAAGTCGCCGCTGCCCGTTGTTTTCATCACCGGCCATGGCGACGTGCCCATGGCCGTGAACACGATGAAGAAGGGCGCCATGGATTTCATCCAGAAGCCATTCAAGGAAGAAGAACTGGTGAGTCTGGTCGAGCGGATGCTGGAGCACGCCAAGGGTGCTTTCGCCGAGTACCAGAGCGCAGCCAGCCGCGATGCGCTGCTGTCCAAGCTGACGTCGCGGGAAGCGCAGGTGCTCGAGCGGATCGTGGCGGGCCGGCTCAACAAGCAGATCGCGGACGACCTGGGAATCAGCATCAAGACGGTGGAGGCGCACCGGGCCAACATCATGGAAAAGCTCAACGCGAACACGGTGGCCGACCTGCTCAAGATCGCCCTGGGCCAGAACGCGCAGAAAGCCTGAGGCGGGTGACAGCGAAAATCATCGACGGCAACGCGCTCGCGGCGCAGATCCGCGCCGAGGTGGCGCACCGGACTGAAGCGCTCAAGGCGCGTGGCATCGTGCCCACGCTGGCCATCGTGCTGGTCGGCGACAACCCGGCCAGCCAGGTCTATACCAGGCACAAGGTCAACGACAGCACGCAGACCGGGCTGCGGGCCACGCTGGAACGTTATCCCGCGGACCTGACCGAGGACCAGTTGCTGCGCCGCATTCATGCGTTGAACCGGGATCCGTTGGTGCACGGCATCCTCGTGCAGCTGCCGCTGCCCCCACATCTGGACGCCGGCACGGTGGTCGAGGCAATCGACCCTGCGAAGGACGTCGACGGTTTTCATGTGGCCAACGCCGGTGCGCTCATGGTGGGACGCCCGGGCTTCCGACCCTGCACGCCCTACGGCTGCATGAAGCTGCTGGAGTCGATCGGCTATGCGCTCAAGGGCAAGCATGCTGTCGTCATCGGCCGCAGCAACATCGTCGGCAAGCCGATGGCCATGCTGCTGCTGGCACAGAACGCCACTGTCACGATCTGCCACAGTGCCACGCCCGATCTGAAGGCCATGACGTTGCAGGCCGACGTTGTCGTTGCCGCCGTCGGCAAGCGAAACGTGCTGACGCTTGACATGGTGAAGCCGGGCGCAGTCGTGATCGACGTCGGCATGAACCGTGACCAGCACGGCAAGCTCTGCGGCGACGTCGACTTCGACCGCGTGCGCGAAGTCGCCGGCTGGATCACCCCGGTGCCTGGTGGCGTCGGCCCCATGACCCGGGCGATGCTGCTGGTCAACACGCTGGAAGCAGCTGAGACTGCGGCCCGCAATCGCGACCATAAAGAGGATTGATGCGGCAATCGGTTGATTTGCGCCGGGCTGCCGCAAAATAGGGTCGATGAGCAATCCCCTTCTCGACTTTTCCAACCTCCCATTGTTCGACCGGGTGCGGCCGCAAGACGTCGCGCCTGCGCTCGACACGTTGCTGGCCAGCGCCAACCAGGACCTGGAGCAAGTCACGCGGGCGGACTTCCCGGCCCGATGGGACCAGATCGCGAAGGTGCTGGACACCTCCACCGAGCGACTGGGCCGCGCCTGGGGCGCCGTGAGCCATCTCAACAGCGTGGCCGACACGCCGGAACTGCGAGCGGCGTACAACGAAGCCCTGCCCCGCGTGACCGAGTTCTGGACCCGGTTGGGCGCGGACGACCTCCTCTATGCGAAGTACAAGGCGATCGATCCCGCAACCCTCAATCCTGAACAGCGCCAGGCCCACAAGAACGCGGTCCGCAACTTCGTCCTGTCCGGCGCCGAACTGGTGGGCGAGGCCAAGGAACGCTTCTCGCGCATCCAGGAACGGCAGGCGGAGTTAAGCCAGAAGTTCAGCGAGAACGCGCTCGATGCCACGGATGCTTTTGCGTATGACGCCGATCTCGGTGAACTCGACGGCGTACCCGAAGATGTGATCCAGACGGCGCACGGCGCGGCGCAGGCCGAAGGCAAGAGCGGCTACAAGCTCACGCTGAAGATGCCCTGCTACCTGCCCGTGATGCAGTTCGCGCACAGCGGCAAGCTGCGCGAGACGCTGTACCGCGCTTATGTCACGCGCGCCAGCGACGTGGGCGACCTGAAGTTCGACAACAGCGCGCTGATCCGCGAGATCCTGACCCTGCGCCAGGAAGAAGCACGGCTGCTGGGATATGGAAATTTCGGTGAAGTGTCGGTTGTCACCAAGATGGCCAAGTCGCCGCAGGAGGTGGTTGCCTTCCTGCGCGACCTCGCCGCCAAGGCCCGCCCGTATGGCGAAAGGGATGTCGCCGACATGCGCGCCTTCGCCTCAGAACACCTGCAGATCGACAACCCGCAGGCATGGGACTGGCCCTATATCGGCGAGAAGCTGAAGGAGGCGCGCTATTCATTCAGCGAACAGGAGGTCAAGCAGTACTTCACCGCGCCCAAGGTGCTGGCGGGCCTGTTCAAGATCGTCGAAACGCTGTTCGAAGTCGTCATCCGGCGCGACGCGGCGCCGGTGTGGAACGCCGGCGTCGAGTTCTACCGGATCGAACGCATGGCGCCGGGAGCAACCGACCTTGCTTCACCCGGCCAGCTGGTCGGCCAGTTCTATCTGGATCCGTCGGCGCGTACCGGAAAGCGCGGCGGCGCGTGGATGGACGATGTTCGGGCGCGCTGGCTCCGGCCGGACACCGGGCAGTTGCAGACACCGGTCGCGCACCTGGTGTGCAACTTCGCGGACGGGGTCGACGGCAAGCCGCCGCTGCTGACGCACGACGACGTGACCACCCTGTTCCACGAATTCGGCCACGGGCTGCACCACATGCTGACACAGGTGAATGAGCGCGATGTGTCGGGGATCAGCGGGGTCGAATGGGACGCCGTGGAGTTGCCCAGCCAGTTCATGGAGAACTTCGCCTGGGAATGGGACGTCCTGAAGCACATGACGGCCCACGTCGACACCGGGGCGCCCCTGCCGCGCGATCTGTTCGAAAAGATGCTGGCAGCGCGCAATTTCCAAAGCGGGCTGCAGACTCTGCGCCAGATCGAGTTCTCGCTGTTCGACATGATGTTGCATACGGACCACGACCCGGCCAAAGATTTCGTCCCTTTGTTGTCGCAGGTGCGGCAAGAGGTCGCCGTCATCCAGCCACCGCCCTTCAGTCGGACCGCGCATACTTTCAGTCATATCTTCGCCGGCGGCTATGCTGCCGGTTATTACAGCTACAAGTGGGCAGAAGTGCTTTCCGCAGATGCGTATGCCGCCTTCGAGGAGACTGCGGGTAAAGACGGTGCGCCCAATGTTGAAACCGGGCGAAAATACCGGCAGGCGATTCTGGAAGCGGGCGGCAGCAGGCCCGCGATGGAGTCGTTCAAGGCTTTTCGGGGCCGCGAACCGTCGCTCGACGCTTTGCTCCGGCACCAAGGCATGGCCTGACGTGCCTTTGTTCGATTGATGGAGTTTCCACCCATGCGTTCTGTCCGTCCCCGTGTCGTCGCCGGCCTGATCGGTTTTGTCGCAGCCAGCGTGTTCTTCCCGCAGGCCGGCGCACAGCAGGTTTTCCGGATCGTCGGACCGGACGGCCGGATCACGTTTTCGGACCAGCCTCCGATGGAGTCCAGCGCCAAGCCGGCGGCGGTGGCGCCGACCGCCGGAACATCCGGCCCAGGCGGCCCCGGCCTGCCGTACGAGCTGCGCCAGGTGGCGAGCAAATACCCAGTCACCCTGTACACAGGGACCAACTGCGGTCCATGCGGCGGCGGCCGGGCCTTCCTCATGAGCCGGGGCATTCCTTTCACCGAGAAGACGATCACCACTGCTGAAGACGCGCAGGCACTGCAGCGCCTGGCCGGTGACAATTCGCTGCCGCTGGTCACCATCGGAGGCCAGCAAATCAAGGGGTATTCGGATTTTGAGTGGGGCCAGTTTCTCGACGCCGCAGGCTATCCGGCCCGTTCCGCATTGCCGGCCGCATGGAAGAACCCGGCGGCTTCGCCGCTGGTCGCCGTGCAGCGGTCTGCTCCAGCCGCACGCAGCGTCGTCGAAACGCCGACGGAGTTACCTGTGACGCCGGCAGCCGCACTGCCGGCCGACAATCCCGCCGGCATCAAGTTCTGAGCCTCTGGCGCAGGCGGCCGTCAGAAGATCATCGTTCGCACGCCTTGTGCCGTGCCCAGAAGGCACACGTTGGCCTTTTGGTGCGCGAACACGCCCACGGTCACCACTCCCGGCCACTGGTTGACTTCGTTCTCGAAACGCAGGGGTTCGCTCAATGTCAAACCCGTCACGTCCAGCAGCTGCAGACCGTTGTCGGTCACCAGGGGCCGGCCGTCCTTCATCCGCAACTGCGCGCTGCCGCCCATTGCGGCGAACTGGCGCATGATGCGCCGCGCCGCCATCGGGATCACCTCGACCGGCAGTGCAAAGCGCCCCAGCACCCCGACCAGTTTCGATTCATCCGCGATGCAGACGAACTGGCGCGATTGCGCGGCGACGATCTTTTCGCGCGTCAGCGCCGCGCCGCCGCCCTTGATCATGTAGCCACGGTTGTCGATTTCGTCGGCGCCGTCCACATACACCGACACCTCGTCGACATCGTTGGCGTCGAAGACGCGGATGCCCAGCGCCTGCAGCAAGCCGGTCGACGCGGTTGAACTCGACACGACGCCGGCGATCTTTCCCTTCATCGAGGCAAGTGCATCAATGAACCGGTTCACCGTGGACCCGGTCCCGACGCCGACGATCTCTCCTGCCTTCACATACTGGAGGGCGGCTTGCCCGACCAGCGCCTTGAGTTCGTCCTGGGTCATTTGCGACAATCCTTGAGTTGCTTGCCTGAATTATCCATGTCGCTGTTGCCCTACTCGCTGGCCCGCCCTTTCCTGTTCGCGCTCGATCCCGAGACCGCGCACGAGCTCGCGCTGCACTCGCTGGCGCGATTTCAGCGCACGCCGTTGGCGGGCCTGTTCGGCGCGCACCCCGTCGACGATCCGATCGAACTTGCCGGCCTGCGGTTTCCCAATCGCGTCGGGCTTGCAGCCGGACTCGACAAGAACGCGCGCTGCATCGACGCCTTTGGCGCGATGGGGTTCGGCTTCGTCGAAGTCGGTACCGTCACGCCCAAGGCGCAGCCAGGCAACCCGAAACCCAGGATGTTCCGGCTACCGAAGGCCAATGCGCTGATCAACCGGCTGGGGTTCAACAACGAAGGGCTCGAGGCGTTCATCGCCAATGTGCAGCAGTCTTCGTTCCGCTCCAAAGGCCGCGTCCTGGGGCTCAATATCGGCAAGAACGCCGCGACACCGATGGCCAGGGCGACGGGCGACTACCTGGTGGCCCTGCACGCCGTCTATGCGCATGCGGATTACGTGACGGTGAACATTTCGAGTCCGAACACGAAAGACCTGCGGCAGCTGCAGGCCGACGAGGCACTCGACGGGCTGTTGGGGGCGATGGCCGCAAGCCGCGAGGATCTCATGCGCCGGCACGGCCGGCGGGTGCCTATTTTCGTGAAGATCGCACCGGACCTGGACGCCACCGAAGTTGAAATCATCGCGGCGACCTTGCGACGGCACCGGATGGATGGTGTGATCGCCACCAATACCACGGTCAGCCGGGAGGCCGTCAGGGGATTGCCCCACGCGAGCGAAGCGGGCGGGCTGAGTGGCGCGCCGGTGCTCGCGGCCAGCAATCGTGTCATCGCGCAGCTGCGGGGCTCGCTGGGCCCGTCTTTTCCCATCATCGGGGTCGGCGGCATCCTGAGCGCCGAAGATGCGGTGTCCAAGATCAAGGCGGGTGCGGATGTGGTGCAACTCTATACCGGCCTGATCTACCGGGGCCCGCAACTGGTCGGCGAGGCTGCGCGCGCGATCAAGCAGCTGAGAGTTCCCGGCAGCTAGGACCGGCCCACCGACTCCACGACCAGGGCGGTCACCATCTCGGCGATCGCGAGCGAACTGGTGAGTCCCGGTGACTCGATGCCGAACAGGTTGATGAGGCCGGGGACGCCGTGCAGCGCGGGACCGTCGATGCGGAAGTCCGCGGCGACTTCCGTCGGCCCGTGAATCTTCGGCCGGACTCCGCTGTAACTGGGCGCCAGCGCGCCGTCGCGCAGTCCGGGCCAATAGCGTCGGACCTCGGCATAAAAGCGGTCCGCCCTGCGCGGGTCCACTGCGTAGTCGATCTGCTCGGGGTTCACCACCTCGAGCCATTCGAGGTCGGGGCCGAACCTGGCCTGGCCGCCCAGGTCGAGCGTCAGGTGCACGCCAAGCCACGCCTCGGCCGGTGCCGGGTAGATCAAGTGCGTGAAGGGGGCGCGGCCTGCGAGCGAATAGTAGTTGCCCTTGGCGAAGTATTCGCGCGGAACGAATTGCGCCTGCAGGCCGCCGAAGCGGCGGGCCAGGCTGCATGCATGCAACGAAGCGGAGTTCACGACCACCCGTGCGCGCAGTTCGCTGCCATCCGCCATGCGCACCACGTGCGGTCCTGCGGTCGCAAGCTGTGCGGACTCCACCTCCGAGCCCAACGCCACCACTCCGCCTGCGGCTTCCAGATCGCCCTGCAGCGCCAGCATGAAGCCATGGCTGTCCACGATGCCGGTGCTGGATGAGAGCAATGCCGCAGTGCATCGCAGCGCGGGTTCCATTTCGATCGCCTGCGCGGCAGGCAACCAGTGCACCGGAACGCCGTTGGCAGCGGCGCGTTCCTGTAGCCGCCGCAGCGCTCCTTCTTCGGCTTCGCTGTTGGCCACCGTGAGCTTGCCGACCCGTCGGTGCTCGACGCCATGACTGGCGCACAGCGCGTAAAGCAGTTCCTTGCCTCGCACGCACAACCGCGCTTTGAGGGACCCGGGGACGTAGTAAAGGCCTGCGTGGATCACCTCGCTGTTGCGTGAGCTCACGCCCTGCCCGATGGCGTTCCGGGCCTCGGCGACGATGGTCTCGAACCCGGCCTGCGCCAGCGAACGGGCGGCTGCGAGTCCGACGGCGCCGGCACCAATCACAAGCGCGTCGATGTTGTCCATCAGGCCAGCCTCCCTGGAGCCGTCTGCAGCCGTCTGCAGCCGCCTCATGCCGGATTGTCGCGCACCATGCACTCGCCGCACCGCGCCGGGATTGCGGGCTGGCACAGCCATGCGTCAGCGAGTGCCTGCATCGCAGTCAGCGTCCTCCTACCTCTCCTTGCGCCGATGCCTCTCGTTGCGAGAACGTTACGAAACTTAAATTGACGCAGTGGTGGAAACAAATCGAATCCAAAACCAAAGCAACTCGACAGCAAACAGACAGGAGCAAATCGTGCAAAACCTCTTCCGTGCGTTGATGTTCGCATTGGCCATCTCGGTGGCCGGCGTGGCGCTGGCTGATAACGACCGGGGAAACGGAGACGCCAGGTCGGGCAAGGACGACAAGCACGAAGGCGACAAGCAGAAAGAGAAAAAAGCCGGCAAGGGTCATTCGCACGAGGTTCCCGAAGTGCCGGCTCTGCCGTCGGTGTCTCCGGCGGAGGCCGCCGCTCTCAAAGACCGAATGACCGCAGCGATCAACGCGGCACTCGCCGAGGCAGCGAAAAATGGGAAGGCGGGTTCCGCGTCGCGACCGCCAGAAGCGCCGCCGAACAGACCCATTGGTGCCACCCCGAAAGCGCTCATTCTGTACGACGCGCCGGCAGGAACGGAATTTGAAAAGCTTGATTTTGCCTACGCAATCATGCTGCGGAATCTGCTGGGGCATTTCGACGCGCAGGTCGATCTGCTCCCGGTCCAGAACTACACGGCGGGAAAAGTCCACGCATACGACGCAACCTTCTACCTTGGCGGGTACTACGACAACCCGCTGCCGAAGGCGTTCCTCGCTGACGCAGTGTCCACGAAAAAGACCATGGTCTGGTTCAAGTACAACCTCTGGCAAGTCACCGCGGATGCGAGCTACAACTTCGCGGCAGCGCGGGGATTCAGCGGCGGATATGTCCAGGGCCTGAACGCAGTGCCAAGCAGCGGAAGCCCGGCACCCGGTTTCTACGACACGGTGAAATACAAGGGCAAGGACTTCGTCAAGTACTACGCTTACGACGGTACCAACGTCAAGGCTGATCCCGACGTAGGACAAATCACGATCACCGCGCCGACTCAGGCACAAGCGCTGGTCAACATCACGAATTCCAAGAACGGCGCAACGCTTCCCTACGTCACGCGTTCCGGTAATTTCTGGTACGTCGCTGACATGCCATTCAGCTTCATCGGCCCACGTGACCGCTACCTCGTGCTCGCCGACCTGTTGCACGACATGCTCGGCGTCGATCACCCGGAAAGCCATCAGGCCCTGGTGCGGCTGGAAGACGTCGGTGCGATGGTGAGCGTGGACGCGATGAAAACGCTGTCGGACTATCTGTCGGCCAAGAAAATCCCGTTCTCGATCGCCGTGATGCCGCACTACGTCGACGCACTGGGCAAGTACAACGGCGGGGTCCCCCAATCGATCCCGCTGTCCAATGCGACCGGCCTCAAGACGTCACTGAACTATGCGCGAGCCCGCGGTGGCGAAATCGTCATGCACGGTTACACGCACCAGTACGGCACGATGAAAAACCCGAATACCGGGGTGAGCGGCGACGACTTCGAATTCTGGAACATCGTCGCCAACATGCCGGTGGCGGAGGACTCGACCGCCTGGGCCCTGGGGCGCCTGATCGCGGGCGCCGGGGAACTGGTGCAGAACGGGTACCAGCCGGTCGCATGGGAAACACCGCACTACCAGGCTTCCGCGCTCAGCTCCAAGGCGGCGGCGCAGGTCTTCAAGACCACCTACCAGCGCGTCGTCTATTACACCGCCGACAAGCCGAACTTCAATCTGCCCAAAAGCAAGGATTTCGCGGTCGGCCAGATCTTCCCGTACGTGATCCAGAAGGATTACTACGGCCAGCGCGTGATCCCCGAGAGCCTGGGCAATATCGAGTACGACATCCACCTGATCGACCCGTCGTCGAACTACAACTACACGCCGGCCGACATCCTGGGCAACGCCGATTACGCGCTCACCGTACGCGACGGCTTCGCCTCCTTCTTCTTCCATCCCTTCTGGCTGGAGCCGGAGCTGAACCTGCCGGGCCTGGCCGACTTCAAGCGGGTGATCGATGGCATCACTCAGCGCGGCTTCACCTGGGTCGCACCGAGCAAGGTGAAGTAAGCATCTCAGTGCCTGCCCCTGCACCGTCTCCGGCGGCAGGCTGAAGCACGCCCCGGCTAACCGGCCTTGAGTCCCGCTGCTTCGACACCCGCAATGCAGATCAGCTCGTCCTCGTCCCCCGTGCCGCCACTGGCGCCGACCGCGCCGAGCACCTGACCGGCTGCATCCTTGATCAGCACGGCGCCGGTCTGCGGCAGAAACTTTCCGGACGCGGTGGCTGCCAGCGACAGGAAGAAGTTCGGGTTCTCCTTGGCGCGTTCCCCCAGCACCCGGCTGGAAACGCCCATGCCGACAGCGCCCCAGGCCTTGCCACGTGCAACCTCGAATCGGAACATGCTGGCGCCGTCTTCGCGCGCGAAGGCCTTGAGGTGGCCCGCGTCGTCCAGCACGGCGATGGCCATGGGCTTGTAGCCAGCCTGTTTTGACCGGCCGAAGGCGGCGGCGATGATCTGGTTGGCTTGCGCCAGCGTAAGCGGGGACATGTCGATCCTTGCAATGGTTCAGGATTGCGGATCATGCACTCCGGCTCCCCGCCGCACCCGCCAATGGCTATTGAAAGCGCTGCGTTAGAACTCGAACTCGGTCTGCAGCCGCAGCGTGTTGCGCGGTGTGCTGGAGTTGGTGCCGATCAACCAGGCGGCGTTGTATTTGATCGCCTGCTGTCCGTCCAGCTTGATCTTGCCGAAAATGGCCGGGCCCGCCTTATGCTCCTGCTCCGAAGATGGCGACCAGTGTCGCCACGGTCCTAGCGCGCCGAAGCCCTGCGCACCCGCTTCGAACTCGGGCTTCCACCGGTAACGCAACTGCCACTGGTATTCCATGCTCATCGGCGACGGCGTTTCCGACCGGTAGTGCCGGGCCAACAGCAGATTCACGTTGCCAACCAGGTAAGGCGTCAGCTCCGCCTGAAACAACGGGCCGAAGCGCAATTCCCATCCCTCAGAGCGGTCCTGCGGACGCTCCAGCTCCACGATCAATCCCACGTCGACGGGGTACTTGCCGGTTTCGGTCAGCTGGAACTTGTTTTCCCACTCGATCGCGTCGAACCGCCAGCGCCCCGGAGATTCGCGATTCGCCTTCGCATACACCTCAGTAAACCACCAGGAATTGACGCCGTAACCAAAAGCGATCGACGTCGCGCTCTGGCGCGTCCCGTCTCTCGCCCTGGAGGAGCCGAACTTGAAGTCGATTTCCTTTTCTCCCTGTTCGACGGTCGGGCTGTAGACGTAGTCGGCCGGGCTGGCGTCGGCTGCAGTTGAAGCGAGGAGTGCGACGGCCAGGGTCAGCAAAGCAGCGGCTCGCGCATTGAAGGCGTTGATCATGGAAAGTCTTGGGGTGGGAAAAGGCTGCGCCGTTCAGGCGCGCATCACACGATTGCTTGCCGGCATTCGCTGACGGCGTTCCTGCGCGGCGCGGACCCAGCGCGAACCCGACACGATGGCCAGCACCGTCACCAGGTAGAACGCCACCTGCAGGCCTGTGGGCTGCGCGTCGTACCCGACCAGGGCATGCGCGAAGGTTCCAAGTGGGGAGTCGACCCGCAACACACCGGACGTGTCCCAGACGGCCTGGCCCCACGCATTGATCACGCCCGCCTGCGACAAGGCGCGGGCGAGCTGACTGGCGATGGAAGCCGCAAGCAGCAGGATCAGTGTGTTGGTGACCGAGAACACGCGCCGCATCGGCACGCGCGCCAGGCCCAGGTAGATGACCGCGCCAACCGCGACTCCCAGCAGTACCCCGATGAATGCGCCGGGCACGGTGCCCGTGGCGCCTGAACTGGTAGCATAGCCGGCCACGAACAGGACGGTTTCCGCGCCCTCGCGCAACACCGACAACGCGACCACCGTCATCAACGCCCATGGCGGCCGCCGGCTGTCCTTGAACGACGTGCCGAGTTCTCGCGCCTGCGCCGCCACCTGGACGCCCTGGTTGGAGACCCACACGCAATGCCAGGTCAGCATGGCCAGGGCGATCGACAGGATGCCCGCGTTCAGCAGGTCCTGGCCCACGCCGTCGGCCAGCGCGCCGATCTGTTCGGCACTGGCCGCCAGCGCGAGCGCGCCGATGACGCCTGCCAGCACTCCGGTCGTCAGCCAGCGGCTGCGTCCCGCCAACCCACGCGTCGCTGCCGCCATGATCCCGACGAACAAGGCGGCCTCCAGGGTTTCCCGAAAGACAATGATGGCTGCGCCGAACATGCTGGCTTCCTTTGCTGGTTGTCTATTCGGCGACGATCACGCCCTTGGCCGTCGCCTCGTGGTACTCGCCGTAATACGAGTAGCGTCCGGGCTTGAGCGGACCGATGTAGATCGTCGCCTTGGCGCCTGGTGCAATGACCTTTTCCCGGTTCAGGTCGTGGCTTTCGAACTCTTCGGGCGTGCTGTCCTGGTTATGGACCACGAGCTTTACACGCTGACCGGCCGGGACCCGCAGTTCGGTCGGTTCGAAGCGGTTGCCCTTGATCACGAGCAGCGCTTCCGGCTCGGCCGCCACCGCGGCCAGAGGTGCGCCAACGGCCATCAGGACAAAAAATAAGCGGGCAAGCAGTTTCATGGAGGCAGGTGCCGGCCAGTCAGGCCGGGCTCAGTGTTGATCTGCCTGAATCTTAATGCGAATTATTCTTGTTGGCAACTGGAATCGGTAACCAACCCGGCAACAGGGACTCAGCGCCAGGAATTCATCCAGTCGAGCTGGAGCATGAGGTGCCCGGATCGCTAACGGATCGCCACACCCCAAGGCAGTTCGCCAACAGCGATCTCCGCCAGCAGCTTGCTGGATGCCGTGTCCACGACCGACACCGAATTCGAGCGCCCATTGGCGACGTAGAGGGCGCTGCCATCCGGCGTCACCGCCATGTTCCAGGGTCGGTGGCCGACCGCGACCGTCCCCACCGTCCGGTTGGTGCGGCTGTCGATGACGCTGACGGAACCACCTCGCCCGTTGGAGACAAAGACCTGGCGCCCGTCCGGCCGCACCGCAACTCCGTTGGCGAATTCACCCGCCACGACGGTGGCGATGACCTTCTTGCTGGCGACATCGACGACATAGACGGTACTGGCCAGTTCGCAGGCCACATAGGCTCGCGCGCTGTCCGGGCTGAACGCGATGCCGCGGGGCCGCTTCCCCACAGGCACGGCGGCCACCTGCTTGCGCAGCGAAACGTCGATCACGTCGACCTGACTGCCCTCCTCCGCGCTGACATAAAGCCAGCGGCCATCGGGCGAAAACACGGCGTGCTCCGGATTCTTGCCCTCGGTGGGGATGCGTGCCACGACTCGCCCGGATGCCGTGTCGACCAGCAGCACGCTGTTCAGGATTTCAATGGCGGCGGCGATCAGCGTGCCATCCGTCGAGATGCTGATCCCCTCGGGCGACTCGCCGAGTGCAATCCGCTGCCTGACCTTTCCGCCCGGCAAATCCACCACGACCAGCGATCCCGAGGGCTGGTCGCTCAGATAGAGCGTCAAACCGTCGGGGTGCACTGCAACGCCTCGCGGGCGGCCGCCCAGCTGGATGACGTTCACCACTTCCCGGGTCGCCACGTCGATCACGCTGACCGACCCCGCTTTCTCATTGGGCACATAGGCAAAGGGGGCGGCGATCGCGCCGCCGGCACACAACACCAGCCCTATAAAAACCCGATTCAAACGCATCATCGATTTCTCCTGAGCCGGCCAAGGCCGACCCGTGCGGTCGCGGGATGGCCGCCAACCCAATGCCACAACGCAGCGGCGATGTGAACGAACAGCAACGCCACCAGCAGCCAGACCGCCACTGTGTGAAGTTGAGACATCGCCTCCTTGCCGGCCGGCCAGTCGCCGCCCCAGGCGGGCAATGCCAGGCCGAAAAACAGGACCGGATAACGCGTGAACGAAGACCCGAAATATCCGGACAGCGAAATCGCCAGCATGGAGCCGAAGACAAGCGCGTGATTGAGCCTTGCAGCCAACTGCTGCCAGCGCGGTCCAGCGTCGGGTGGACGATTCCAGCGACGGCATGCCAACCAGAGCACCACGAGGAGCAACAACGTAAAGCCGAGCGACTTGTGAAGATTGAACCAGCCAGCTCGCAAGCCGGCGGGTGACTTGGGCACGGTTCCCATCCACCAGCCCAAAGCAAGCTGCGACAGCATCAGCAGCGCACACAGCCAGTGAAACACCGGAGGCAAGGAAGACTCGTTGGAATTCCCGCCGACCTGCGTGGGAACCCCGACATCATCAACGACGTTCTCCACAGGTCCCTTCGAAAAGCCACATTGGTGGGTGATGCAGGGTTTGAACCTGCGACCCCTGCCGTGTGAAGGCAGTGCTCTACCGCTGAGCTAATCACCCTTGCCCGGCGTGACCGGACGCATAAAAGCTTTTGATTATTGCATGGGCGGTGCCGGCCGCCACAGGGTGCGGCCGCCGCTCGCCTTGTCAAGCTGCATCAACAGGTCCTCGTGCGCGGCGCTTTCCTCCTCGTTGGCCAGCAACACAGGCAACGTGAATTGCCTCAGATCGACGCGCGTGGTGATGCCGCTGATGTAGTCATGCGCGCTCACGTCGATCAGCAACGCGTCCTGGCCACGCGTCAGGTTGATGTACACGTCCGCCAGCAGTTCGGCGTCGAGCAGGGCGCCGTGCAGCGTGCGGCTGGAATTGTCCACCCCCAGCCGGTCGCAGAGCGCGTCAAGGCTGTTGCGCTTGCCCGGGTATAGCTCCTTGGCCATCGCCAGCGTGTCCGTGATCCGCGCAGCAACGCCCTTGAACGGCTCGCGCCCGGCCAGCTCCAGTTCCTTGTTCAGGAACGCGACGTCGAACGCGGCGTTGTGGATGATGATTTCCGCGCCGCGCAGGTACTCCATCAATTCCTCCGCGACGGCCCCGAATTTCGGTTTGTCGCGCAGGAAGTCGTTGCTGATGCCATGCACCTTGAGCGCGTCCTCATGGCTTTCGCGTTCGGGGTTCAGGTAAAAGTGGCGGTTGTTGCCGGTCAGCTTGCGTCCGACCAGTTCGACACATCCGATTTCGATGATGCGGTCGCCGCCTTCCGCGGACAGCCCGGTGGTTTCGGTGTCGAGCACGATCTGGCGCATGGCGGGCATTATGCTTGAGGCCCTGCGTCACGAAGGCTCGACATGTTTGATCTCACCGGCAAGGTGGCTGTCATCACCGGAGGCAACGGCGGCATCGGGTTTGCGATGGCCTCGGGACTGGCGCGTGCCGGCGCGAAAGTGCTGATCGCCGCACGCAATGCCACCAAGACCGCGGCGGCGGTCAAGGCGCTGGCCGCCGAGGGCCTGGAAGCCGATGCCGCCGAGGCGGACGTGACCGACGAAGCCTCGGTGCAACGCATGGTCGACGCCGTCCTGCAGCGGCACGGTGCGCTGCACATCCTGGTGAACAACGCCGGAACCAGCATCCGGCGCCAGCCACAGGACCTGAGCCTGGCCGACTGGCGCACCGTGATCGACACCAACCTTACGAGCACCTTCCTGTGCTCGCGAGCTGTGCACGCGCCGATGCGTCAGGCGGGCGGTGGCAAGGTGATCAACATCGGCTCGATGCTGTCGATCTTCGGCGCGCCGTACGCCTCTGCCTATGGCGCGAGCAAGGGAGGCGTCGTGCAGTTGACCCGGTCGCTCGCGACCGCATGGGCGGCGGACAATATTCAGGTGAACGCCGTGCTCCCGGGCTGGATCGACACCGACCTGACACGCAAGGCGCGCGATCAGGTGCCGGGGCTCCATGAGCGGGTGTTGGGCCGTACGCCCGCCGGGCGCTGGGGCATGCCGGCGGATCTCGCCGGCATCGCGGTCTTCCTGGCCGGCAGTGGTTCGGACTTCCTCACCGGGACCGCGATCCCGGTCGACGGGGGCTACTCGATCTCGTAGTGCGGTCGCGAAGCGCTAGTGATTTTCCTTGGCGTGGTTGATCGAGTACTTCGGGATCTCGACCACCACATCGCGCTGTGCCAGGATGGCCTGGCATGACAAGCGGGAATTCGGCTCCAGTCCCCAGGCGCGGTCCAGCAGGTCTTCCTCGTTCTCGTCCATCTCGTTGAGCGAAGCGAAGCCCTCGCGCACCACCACGTGGCAGGTGGTGCAGGCGCAGCTCATGTCGCAGGCATGCTCGATGTTGATCCGATTTTCCAGCAACGCCTCGCAGATGGACGTGCCGGTGGCGGCCGTGATTTCTGCGCCGGCGGGGCAGTACTCGGGGTGCGGCAGGATGCGGATGACAGGCATGTCGTCGATCGGTCAGATCGTTGCCACGTTTCGTCCGGCAAGCGCCTGCTGGATGCCGTGGTTCATGCGGTCAGCGGCGAAAGCCTCGGTGCCGTCGGCCAGCGCACGCGTTGAAGCTTCGATTGCGGCCGCATCGTCGCTGACGCCGACGACCGCGGCCAGCTGGTCCACCAATGCGTCGATCTGCGCGCGTTCCTCGATGGAAAGCAGGCCGCCATCCGCGACGAGCGCACTGCGCGTCGCGATCAGCATCCGGTCCGCATCGACCCGCGCCTCGGCCAGCGCCCTGGCTTTCATGTCAGGCTCGGCAGTCGAAAAACTCTCCTTCAGCATCCTCGCGATCTGCACGTCCGACAGGCCATAGGAAGGCTTGACGTCGATATGAGCCTCCACGCCGCTGTTCTGCTCGCGCGCACCGACGCTCAGCAACCCGTCCGCGTCGACTGTAAAAGTGACGCGAATCCGCGCCGCGCCGGCCGCCATCGGCGGAATGCCGCGCAGCTCGAAGCGGGCCAGGCTGCGGCAATCCTTCACAAGGTCGCGCTCACCTTGCACCACATGGAGCGCCAGGGCGGTCTGGCCGTCCTTGTAAGTCGTGAAGTCCTGTGCCTTGGCGGTCGGGATGGTCTCGTTGCGCGGCACGATGCGCTCCACCAGGCCGCCCATGGTCTCGATGCCCAGCGAAAGCGGAATGACGTCGAGCAGCAGCAAATCCCCGCCCGGATCATTGCCCGCGAGCTGGTTGGCCTGGATGGCGGCGCCCAGGGCCACCACCTCGTCCGGGTTGAGGTTGTTCAAGGGTTCACGGCCAAAGAACCCGGCGACCGCCCGCTGGACCTGCGGCATGCGGGTGGAGCCGCCCACCATCACGACTCCCTGCACCTGGTCTTTCGACAACTTCGCGTCGCGCAGGGCCTTGCGAACGGCCGACATCGTGCGCGCCGTGAATTCCATAGCCAGTGCCTCGAAATCGCCTCTTGCGACGCTAAGGTCGACCTTCCCCCGTTCCAGCTTGAGTTCGACCCGCGTCTGCTGCGCCGTGGACAACGCTTCCTTCGCCGTTCTTGCCGCCAGCCTGATCGCCGCCTTGTCCTGCGGCGTGGCCGCGGCCAGGCCCGCGCGTCCGAGTATCCAGTTCGCGAGCGCGCCATCGTAGTCGTCGCCGCCCAGTGCCGAGTCGCCGCCGGTGGCAAGCACCTCGAACACCCCGCGGGTCAGGCGCAGGATCGAGATGTCGAAGGTGCCGCCACCGAGGTCGTACACCGCGTAGATGCCCTCGCTGGCATTGTCGAGGCCGTAGGCAATCGCGGCGGCGGTCGGCTCGTTGATCAGACGCAGCACGTTGATGCCGGCGAGCTGGGCCGCATCCTTGGTCGCCTGGCGTTGGGCCTCGTCGAAATACGCCGGCACCGTGATGACGGCCCCGTACAGATCGTCGTCGAACGTGTCCTCGGCCCGGTGTCGCAGGGTGGCCAGGATTTCGGCGCTGATTTCGACCGGGGACTTCTCGCCGGCTCGCGTGACCAGCGTGACCATTCCGGGCGCAGACGATTGTCCCGTCACGGGTTCGGCAAACTGGTACGGCAACCTGTCGCGGCCGCCGATGTCAGCCAGCCCGCGGCCCATGAAGCGCTTGACCGAGGCGATGGTGTTGCGCGGGTCCAGCGCCTGCGCGCCCTGCGCCTCGTAACCGATCTGGCGGCCGTCGTTCTCGAGGTAGCGCACGATCGACGGCAGGATGGCGCGCCCCTGCGCATCGGGCAGGCATTCGGCAATGCCATTGCGGACCGCGGCCACCAGTGAATGCGTGGTGCCAAGATCGACGCCGACCGCGATCCGGCGCTGATGCGGATCGGGCGCCCGCCCCGGTTCCGAGATTTGTAGCAGGGCCATGTCAGTGGAGAATTTTCATTTGGCTATTGCTCGAGCTGCTCGACCCGCGCTTCGACGTCATCAGCAAAGCGCTCGATGAACATCAGCGCCCTGACCTGCCGGGATGCCCCGGCCGCGTCGTCAGCGGTGTCAAGCAATTCGGAGATCCGTTCAAGGGTGCCGGAGCGGGCTGTCGCCAGCACTGTCGCGATCCCGTCGAGGTCCTGTTGCGAACGGGCCTCGTCCAGCGACTCGCGCCATGCCAACTGCTCGAGCAGGAAGTCCGCCGGCATCGCGGTATTGGTCTCCGCATTGATCGGCGCGCCCCTGCGCTCGCACAGATAGGCGGCGCGCTGCAGGGGATCACGCAGCCGCTTGTACGCCTCATTGACGCGCACCGACCACTGCATTGCGACGCGCTGGGACGACGCGTCCTGGGCGGAGAACTTGTCCGGATGCACTTCACGCTGCAACTCTTTCCAGCGCTGGTCCAGGTTCGCGCCAATCTGGTCGAACTTTTCCGGCAGGCCGAATAATTCGAAGTCGCTGGATTGGATGTTGAGCTTCATGGCTTGCGTAAAAAAACCGCCATCGACGGTGCAGGCGGTTTTCCGGAGGCGCGCGCGGTCAGACCCGAAAGCTCTCGCCGCAGCCACAGCGATCCCGCTCGTTTGGATTGTTGAACCTGAAACCTTCGCTCAGGCCTTCGCGCACGAAATCAAGCTGCGTGCCGTCGATGTAAGCCAAACTCTTGGGATCGATCAGCACCTTGACGCCGTGCTCCTCGAACACGATGTCCTCGGGGGCCACCTCGTCCACGTACTCGAGCTTGTAGGCCAGGCCGGAACAACCGGTGGTCTTGACGCCAAGCCGCACGCCGACTCCCCTGCCGCGCTTGCCAAGGTAGCGGGTGACGTGTCGCGCAGCTGCTTCTGTCAGGGAGATCGCCATTGCTCGAAGTGGATCAGTGCGTATGTTTCTTCTTGTAGTCTTCCACCGCCGCCTTGATGGCATCTTCGGCCAGGATGGAGCAGTGAATCTTCACTGGCGGCAGCGCCAGCTCCTCGGCGATCTGGCTGTTTTTCAGCGCCGCGGCCTGGTCGAGCGTCTTGCCCTTGACCCACTCGGTGACGAGTGAACTTGAAGCGATGGCGGAGCCGCAACCGTAAGTCTTGAAACGTGCGTCCTCGATGACCCCGGTGAGCGGGTTCACCTTGATCTGCAGCTTCATGACGTCGCCACAGGCGGGCGCGCCGACCATGCCGGTGCCCACGCTCTCGTCGCCCTTGTCGAAGGAGCCCACGTTGCGTGGATTTTCGTAGTGATCCACGACTTTTTCGGAATAAGCCATTTCAGGTCCTCTTG
>JAYUHN010000463.1:0-8362 GCA_043766965.1 Ramlibacter sp.
GTCGACATCGGCTCCGAGGTCAAGGAAGGCGAGGCGATCTGCATCATCGAGGCGATGAAGATCATGAACGAGATCGAGGCCGACCACTCCGGCCGGATCACCCGCATCCTGTGCGAGAACGGCCAGGCGGTGGAATACGGGCAACCGCTGTTCATCGTCGAGTGACGCGGGCGCATCGATGTTCAAGAAAATTCTGATCGCAAACCGGGGTGAGATCGCCCTGCGAATCCAGCGCGCCTGTCGCGAACTCGGCATCCAGTCGGTCGTTGTCTACTCCGAGGCCGACCGCGACGCGAAGTATGTGAAGCTCGCCGACGAGGCGGTGTGCATCGGCCCGGCCGCGTCGAGCCTGAGCTACCTCAACATGCCGGCGATCATCTCGACCGCCGAGGTCACCGACGCCGAGGCGATCCACCCGGGCTACGGTTTCCTGTCCGAGAACGCCGACTTTGCCGAGCGCGTCGAGCGCAGCGGCTTCACGTTCATCGGGCCGACACCGGCGTCGATCCGCGTCATGGGCGACAAGGTCTCGGCCAAGCAGGCGATGATCAAGTCGGGCGTGCCTTGCGTGCCGGGCTCCGAGGGGGTGCTGCCTGACGACCCGAAGGAGATCATCAAGGCCGGCCGCGCCGTCGGCTACCCGGTGATCATCAAGGCCTCGGGCGGCGGCGGCGGGCGCGGCATGCGCGTCGTGCACACCGAGGCCGCGCTGCTCCACGCGGTGCAGACCACGCGCGCCGAGGCCGGCGCGGCGTTCGGAAATCCGGCCGTCTACATGGAGAAGTTTCTCGAGAACCCTCGCCACATCGAGATCCAGGTGCTCGCTGATGAACACAAGAACGCGGTGTGGCTCGGTGAACGCGATTGTTCGATGCAGCGTCGACACCAGAAAATTCTGGAAGAGGCGCCTGCGCCAGGCATACCGCGGCGCGTGATCGAACGCATCGGCGAGCGCTGTGCGGCGGCCTGCAAGAAGATCGGCTATCGCGGCGCCGGCACGTTTGAATTTCTCTATGAAAACGGCGAGTTTTTCTTTATCGAAATGAACACCCGAGTGCAGGTGGAGCACCCGGTCACGGAGTTGGTGACGGGCATCGACATCGTGCAGATGCAGATCCGCATCGCGGCGAACGAGAAGCTGCCCTTCACACAGCGCAACATCCAGATGCGCGGGCACGCAATGGAGTGCCGCATCAACGCCGAAGACCCGTACAAATTCACGCCCTCGCCCGGCCGCATCACGATGTGGCATGCCCCTGGCGGCCCGGGAGTGCGCGTGGATTCGCATGCCTACACCAACTACTTCGTGCCGCCGAACTATGACTCGATGATCGGCAAGATCATCGTCCATGGCGACACCCGCGAGCAGGCGTTGGCGCGCATGCGCACGGCGCTGCTGGAGACGGTGATCGAAGGCATCAGCACCAACATCCCCCTGCACCGGGAGCTGATGGTGGACGCCAAATTCATGGCGGGCGGCACCAACATCCATTACCTGGAAGAGTGGCTGTCGCGGCACAAGCGCTAGAGAAATGTCCCCCACGCTTGTGTCTTCGACCCGGCGCTGCCCCCCGAGGGGGCGCAAGTCTCCTTGGGGCGGCCCGGCGGAGACCTGGGCCCTCACGCCGGTGTCTTTGGCCCGGACATGATGGTTGAGCTGCGGCTGCTCTGTCCGGAACACCGCGTCGAGGCGCTCAGCGACGCGCTGGAGGCGCTTGACGCGCTCAGCGTTTCGGTCGAAGACGCCGATGCGCTAACGGATTCGGAGCAGCCATTGTTCGGCGAACCTGGAATGCCGCCTCCCCGGGGCGGCTGGAACCGGTCGCGCATGCTGGCGCTGTTCGCGACCGAAGGCGTCGCCAGGGAGGCCAGCGCCTTGCTGGAGGCCCAGGAATTTTTCGGGGGTTGCAGCGTCGCCGGCATTGCGGATGTTCCGGAGCAGGACTGGGTGCGCCTGACGCAGTCGCAATTCACACCGGTCGAGATCACGCCCGAGTTCTGGATCGTTCCGACCTGGCACGAGCCGCCGGCGCAGGCCATGAAGGTGATCCGGCTCGACCCCGGTCTCGCGTTCGGCACCGGCACCCATTCCACCACCCGCATGTGCCTGCGCTGGATCGCCCGCCAGCCAATGCAGGGCCGCCGCGTGCTCGACTATGGCTGCGGATCAGGGATCCTGGCGATCGCAGCCGCGACATTCGGCGCCACGGCCGTCGACGCTGTCGACATCGACGCGGCCGCCGTCATTGCGGCCGAGGCCAATGCCCGTGCCAACGGCGTCGCGCTGAACGCCGGCCCGCCCGAACAGGCTCAGGGGCGCTACCAAGCCGTGTTGGCAAATATCCTGGCCTCGCCACTGAAGGTGCTGGCACCGCTGCTGTGCGCCCATGTCGCCCCCGGCGGCTGGCTGGTGCTGGCCGGCATCCTCGAGCGGCAGACCGACGAGCTGAAGCAGGCGTATGCGCCGCATGCCGCGCTCGAAGTGGCCGACGCCGAAGACGGCTGGGTCCTGATGACGGCACGTTTCTGAGCGGCCCACAAGGAAGGGCGCTCGTTACAATCGGCCGCTCATGAGTCTGATCACCCGCTGTCCCACTTGCGGGACGATGTTCAAGGTTGTCCCCGACCAGCTCCGCATTTCCGAAGGCTGGGTGCGCTGCGGCCAGTGTTCCGGCGTCTTCGACGCGACGGCGAGCCTGCTTGCGCCCGAGGCGGCGCAGCAGCAGGCCCAAGGCGCGCAGAAAGTGGAAGCGGCGTCACCGATCACAGAATCGGCGCCGCTGGAGCCTGCGAGCGCTGTTGTCGCGGCGGCGCCGACGTTGCTGCGGTCGTCACCGGCCGAGGCGCAGGACAGTATCGATGCCCCGCCGCTGTATCCGTGGTTTCCTTCCGAAGTGCGCGATTCCCAGTTTCAGCGGGAGCGACGCGACGAAGAGCCGGACCTGGACGACGTGTCGTTCGTGCGGCACGCGCGGCGCCGGGCTTTCGCGCGCCGGCCGCTGGTTCGGGCGGCGCTGGTGTTGCTGCTTCCGCTACTGGGAGCGCTGCTGGTGCTGCAGTACTCCGTCCACGAGCGCGACCGGCTGGCCACGCTGTATCCCGCGTTGCGGCCCTGGCTGCAGCGGGTCTGCGAGTCCCTGCGTTGCCAGATCGGTCCGCTGCGGCAGATCGATGCTGTCGTGATCGACAGCTCATCGTTCAGCCGCTTGCGCAGCGATGCCTATCGCCTCAGTTTCACGGTCCGCAACCTGGCGCCGATGCAAGTCGCCATGCCATCGCTTGAGCTCACGCTGACCGACATCCAGGACCAGCCGGTGATCCGGCGGATACTGGTCCCGCGCGAGGTCGGCGTCGCTTCCGCGATTGCCGCGACATCGGAATCGGCTGGCTCGGTGGCGGTCGCAGTCTCCGGAACCGGGACAGCGCGCATCGCCGGCTACCGCCTGCTGGCCTTTTACCCCTGATCCACTTCCCGAGGTTTTTCTTCCATGGCAGCTGTCATCTGTGGCTCTCTCGCGTTCGATACGATCATGACGTTCGAAGGCCGCTTCTCCGAGCAGATCCTGCCGGACCAGCTTCACATCCTGAATGTGTCGTTCCTGGTGCCCGCGCTGCGGCGCGACTTCGGCGGCTGCGCCGGCAACATCGCGTACAGCCTGAAGTTGCTGGGCGGGAGACCGCTGCCGATGGCGACGCTCGGCAGCGACGGCGTTGACTACATCGAGCGCCTCAAGGCGCAGGGCATCGGCACCGAATTCGTGCGCCTGGTGCAGGACAGCTACACGGCGCAGGCGATGATCATGACGGACCGTGACAACAACCAGATCACCGCGTTTCACCCGGGGGCCATGATGCACGCCCACAAGACCAGGATCGCGCCGCGCAGCGACATTCGCCTGGGCATCATTTCGCCCGACGGCCGGGACGCGATGCTGCAGCACGCGCAGCAATTCAGCGCCGCCGGCATCCCGTTCGTGTTCGATCCGGGACAGGGGTTGCCGATGTTCGACGGCGCCGAACTGGCCGCTTTCATCGACCAGGCCAGTTGGGTGACCGTCAATGACTACGAAGGCAAGATGCTCTGCGAGCGGACCGGCCTGTCCAGCGCGGAAATCTCCCGCCGCGTGCAGGGGCTGGTGGTGACGCTGGGCGCCGAAGGCTGCGAAGTCTGGATGAAAGGCGTCAAAACCGTCGTGCCGCCGGTCAAGGCCAGGGACGTTGTCGACCCCACCGGCTGTGGCGACGCCTGGCGTGGCGCGCTGCTGTACGGGCTCGAGCAGGGATGGGAGCTGCCACGGTGTGCGGCGCTCGGCAACCAGGTCGGTGCGCTCAAGATCGCCAGCCGGGGTCCGCAGAACTACGAGCTGGGCGGCTTGAAGGTCTAGCCCCGGGCCAGCGTCACGCCGCCATCGACGACGATGGTCTGTCCGACCACATAGTCGCCGGCGCGCGAGGCCAGGTAGATCGCCACGCCGGCCATGTCTTCGTCGATGCCGATGCGCCCCGCGGGAATACGCTGCGCCACCTGTTCGCCGTGGTCGCGCGCATCGCGGTTCATCTCCGAGGCGAAGGCGCCTGGCGCGATCCCGCTCACCACGATGTTGTCCTTGACCAGCCGCAGCGACATGCGCCTGGTCAAGTGGATCAGCCCGGCCTTGCTGGCGGCATACGAGTAGGTTTCCATCGGGTTGACCGACACGCCGTCGATCGAGGCCACGTTGATCACCTTGGCCGGGCGCGTTTTGGCGCCCGCGCGCAACCGTTCATGCAACGCCTGGGTCAGGAAGAAAGGCGACTTCAGGTTCAGGTCCATCACCTTGTCCCAGCCCTTTTCCGGGAACGTGTCGAACGACTCGCCCCAAGCCGCGCCGGCGTTGTTCACGAGGATGTTCAACGCGCCTTCCCGCGCGCAGAAGGCCGCGGCAAGTGCGGTGGCGCCGGCAGTCGTCGACACGTCCGCTGGCAGTGAGAAACAGGGACCGAGCGCGGACAATTCTTTCGCTGCCTTGTCGCAAGCATCGGCCTTGCGGGACGAGATGTAGACGCTGGCGCCCTGGCTCAGCAAGCCGGTCGCGATCATCCGGCCGATGCCGCGCGAGCCGCCGGTCACGAGCGCGATGCGGCCCTGCAGCGAGAAAAGGTCTTTCATGGTCGACTCCTGGTTGTTGCGTTAAGCGTAACCCGCCCCGGCGGCTTCGCAATCACCTGAATGACAGGTCCAAAGGGAGGCGCTACCATGCGCCACCGCACCTGCCGGGGTGCGCCACAAGGAGACTCCATGACGTTCAATGCCGGATTGCGCCGGACCCTGATCGCGACGGCCGTTGTGCTGCTGGCGGCCTGCGCCCACTAGTCGGAAGACGCCGGCGCCGTGCTGCGCCAGGCGGACCAGGCCATGGGCGGGTCCGGCCTCAAGACCCTGCGCTACAGCGGCAGCGGCAGCGCCAACACCTTCGGCCAGGCATACCGGCCCGGCATGCCCTGGCCGAAGCAGAACCTCACCAGTTTCACCCGCTTGGTCGACTACGAGAATGCAGCCTTGCGCGAGGACGCCGTGCGCACGCGCGCCGAGCCGACCGGCGGCGGCGGTCTTCCTCTGATGGGTACCGGCGAGCAGCGCACGACCGGCTTGCTGAGAGGAAATAATGCCTGGAATCTGGCAGGCACGACCTCCGCACCCGCGGCGTTGGCGGTGGATGGACGCATCCACGACCTGTGGACGACGCCCCATGGCGTGATCAAGGCGGCCCTTCCGGGCAGTTCAAGGCCACTGCCTGGATCAGCGCCGACGGCATGATCGAGCGGGTCGAATCGATCCAGCCGGATCCGGTGCTGGGCGACATGGCGACGGTCACCACCTATGCCGGCTACCAGGACATTGCCGGGGTCCGCTTCACCACGCGCATCCGCCAGGACATGGGCGGCTTCCCGGTGCTGGATCTCGAAGTGCGTGAGGTGCAGGTCAACCAGCCGTCGGGCATCGACGTGCCGGCGGGAGTCGTGTCGGCTGTCGAGCGGGTGGCGGCCGAGAAAGTGGCCGACGGCGTCTGGTTCCTCGGGGGCGGCTCGCACAACAGCGTCCTGATCGAGATGAAGGATCATCTGATCCTGGTCGAAAGTCCGTTGTACGACGCGCGCGCCCAGGCCGTGCTGGCGGAAACAAGGCGCCTGGTGCCCGGCAAGGAGCTCCGCTACGTGATCAATTCGCACCACCATTTCGACCACTCCGGCGGTCTTCGAACCGCCGCTGCGACCGGCGCGACGCTGATCACGAGCGACGTCGCGCGGCCGTGGTTCGAAACGGTCCTCGCGAACCTGAACAGCATCAGCCCGGATGCGCTGGCGCGCTCGGGCCGCAAGGCCGTGTTGTCGTCGGTCGATGGCCAGCGCACCTTCAGCGACGGCGAGCGGCAGGTGCTGGTCTCGATGATCCAGGACAGCGTCCATGCCTAGGGCTTCATGATGGTGTGGTTGCCGCGCGAGCGCCTGCTGATCGAGGCCGATGCCTACAGGCCCGGCGCGCCCAATGCACCGGTGCCGGCCGTGCCCAACGCCAACCAGGTCAGCCTGGTGCAGAACATCGACCGCATGAAGCTGGACGTGGACCGGATCCTGCCGCTGCATGGCAGGGTGGCGCGGGCCTCGGAGCTTTACCGGGCCGTCGGGCGCTAGGGCGGACCGCGGTTCAGGTGGCGCGAACCTGGCGCCGCTCGAACCAGGCCTGGACTTCGCCGACCACGCCTTTGCGGAAGGCCAGTACGCACACCACGAAGATCACCCCGATGATCACCGTGACCCACGCGCCGACCTTGTCCGCCAGCAGGTCCTGCAGCGAAATCACGATGCCGGCTCCCAGCACCGGACCGAAAAAGGTGCCGACACCCCCAAGCAGGCTCATCAGGATCACCTCGCCCGACATCGACCAGTGCACGTCCGACAGCGTGGCAAAGCCCATTACCAGCGTCTTGAGCGAGCCGGCCAGGCCGGCCAGCGCCGCCGACAGCACGAAGGCGAGCAGCTTGTAACGGTCAACCTCGTAGCCGAGCGAAATGGCGCGGGGTTCGTTTTCACGGATCATCTTGAGCACCTGGCCGAACGGTGAATTCACGATGCGCGAGATGAAAAGAAAGCAAAGCACAAAAACCGCCACGACAAAGTAATACATGACGGTGTCTGACACCAGCGGCACAATGCCGAACAGCTTGCCGCGCGGTACGCCTTGCAAGCCGTCTTCGCCGCCGGTAAACGGCGCCTGCAAGCAGACGAAATAGACCATCTGGGCAAGGGCCAGCGTGATCATGGCAAAGTAGATACCCTGGCGGCGGATGGCCACCGCACCGACGACCAGTCCGATCAGGCCCGCCCCCGCCGCGCCGGCCAGGATGGCCAGCTCGGGCGTCCAGTTCTGCGACTTGACGAACCAGCCGGTGATGTAGGCCGCCGTGCCGAAAAACGCCGCATGACCGAACGACAGCAGGCCGGTGAACCCCAGCAGAAGATTGAAGGCGCAGGCAAACAGGGCGAAGCACAGCAGCTTCATGACGAACACCGGATACAGCCCAAGCGCCGGCGCCGCCAGCGCCAGCGCCAGTAGCACCAGGTAGGTGATCCGCGTCATTTTTCTAGATGAGTTCATTGGGTTGTTAAGTCGCGCGATGAAATAATGAAAGTGCGCCGCGCCGGGCCGCCCCAAGCAAGCACGGCCCCATCGGGGGGCAGCGCAGCACACGGAGTGGCAAGCGTGGGGGCATCAGTTTCGCCGTCGGGCCGCCCCAAGGCGAAATGCGCCCCCTCGGGGGGCAGCGCAGCACACGCAGTGGCAAGCGTGGGGGCATCAGTTTTCCTTGCCGAAAAGACCTGCGGGGCGAACCATCAGCACCAGCACCATGACAACGAACACCACAATGCTCGACGCCTCCGGGTAAAAAACCCGCGTCAGGCCTTCGACCAGACCCAGTCCTATGCCGGTGATCACCGAGCCCAAGATCGACCCCATGCCGCCAATCACCACCACGGCGAACACCACGATGATGAGGTTCGAGCCCATCAGCGGATTGACCTGGATGATGGGCGCGGCCAGAACGCCGGCCAGTGCCGCCAGCGCCGCGCCGGCGCCGTAGGTCAACATGACCATCATCGGCACGTTGATGCCGAAGGCCTGCACCAGCGCTGCGTTTTCAGTGCCGGCGCGCAAGTAGGCGCCGAGCCGGGTGCGTTCAATGACGAACCAGGTGCCCAGGCAAACGACCAGCGACACCAGCACGACCCAGGCGCGGTAGTTGGGCAACACCATGAAACCGAGATTGGTGGCGCCTGAAAGCAACTCCGGAACCGGGTAACTCTGGCCAGAGACGCCGTATAG
>JAYUHN010000464.1:0-3153 GCA_043766965.1 Ramlibacter sp.
AGGCCGCTGTACGTCACCTTCCAGGTGAGCATGTTGGTGTTCTCGTTGAACTGGACCTCGGCTTGGCCCGACCCGGCCGAGGCGGCCGCCGGGACCTCCTGCGCCGAGCTCAGCGTCGCCTCGAAAATCTGCATCTTCTGCGATGGCCGCATCATTCCACAGCCGCCCAATGCGAGTGAAACGAGGCTGGCCGTAACGGCGGTACGCAAGACGGTCTGACGGCTCAACATGACTATTCTCCTGTTTGGTGTCCGAATGGGCAGCCATTGTGAGCATGGGGGCCCGACGCTGTCTGTAGGACACGCCCGACAAGACCGCCCCAGTCTTCAGGGCGGGGGTTGCTTGCCCCGCGCGGCGTCGAGCTCCCACGGACTGAATTCGACGTTCGGCCCGTCCGGATAAGATTCCGGGCCCTTCGCGATACCCGCCTTGGCGGGACTGCCCGCGACTCCCGCCGGAATTGCTGGAGCGGCCTGGTCCAGGAGTTCCTCGCCGAGCTCGTTGCCGGCGGGCCGCTCCTGTTTCACGCCTTCGCCCAGCGTCTTGTTCGACGGGTCCCCGTCATGGTTCTCATTGCCTCCGGATGCCGGGCCGCGGCCGATGCTGGAGTTGCTCATGAAGTGTCCCTGGTTGCTGCGTTGCAATCACTCTAGGCGCTGTGTGGCGGCGTTTCTGTAGGACATCGCACTGCCTGCCGCCGATCAATTGGCTGAAACACCTCGCTTGGCCGTGGCCTTGTGCGCCGGCGCCCTGATCGCGGCCGGTTTCTTCGCCCCTGCAGTGGCCAGCTTCAGAAGGTCGAGTTCGACCCAGGTCGGCGCATGGTCGCTTGCGCCTTCCTGCCCGCGCACCCAGGCATCGACCCCGGCGCCGACCAGCGCGGGAGCCAGCCGGGGGTTCAGCAGCAAATGATCGATCCGCAAGCCCGAATTGCGCTGCCAATGCTGGCGAAAATAGTCCCAGAAGGTATAGACGGCCGCCTCCGGATGCAGGTGGCGGATCGAATCGGTCCAGCCCTGCGCCAGCAACCGCTGGTAGCGCTCACGGGTTTCCGGTTGCAGCAGCGCATCCTTGCGCCAGGACTTCGGGTTGTAGATGTCGAAGTCGGTGGGCACCACGTTGTAGTCGCCAGCCATCACCACCGGATGGCCTGACCCGACGAGGCCCTGCGCATGCGCGATCAGGCGCTCGAACCATGCGAGTTTGTAGTCGAACTTCGGCCCCGGCCGGGGATTCCCGTTCGGGAGGTACAGGCATGCGACCACCACTCCCTCCACCGCGGCCTCGAGGTAGCGGCTGTGGTCGTCCGCTGGATCGCCGGGCAGTTCACGCCGGATCTCCACCGGCTTCGCACCTCGCGCCAGCACCGCGACGCCGTTCCACGAACGCTGGCCCTTCCACAAGGCGTGGTAACCCGCCCGCAGCAGTTCGGCTTCCGGAAAGCTGGCATCGAGCGCCTTCAATTCCTGCAGACACGCGACATCCGGCTGCTCGCGCGTCAGCCACTCGACCACCCTCGGCAGCCGGCTTTTGATGCCGTTGACGTTATAGGTGGCGATTTTCATGGCTGCGGTGCAACGCATCCGCGGCCCTCGTCCCGGTGTGCACGCCAGCGCCGGAAACGGGTGGAAACCGGCTGTTGGCGGTTGCGGAACGCGCCTCGGCCTCGGACTGCACGGTGCAGAAGTCCATCAATTTGGCAGTCTCGGTGGCCCGGTCGAAGATCTCGTCGGCCCCCAACGCGCGACACCTGGTGCGCGCGACCGATGCTGCGCGTACCGGACCGTTGTCCTCGCCCACGAACCCTCTGAACATGAACCCTCCTGATGCGGGCGAAGGCAGCCGGCCCGTGCCTTTCTCACGGCAATGTGCCGTAGCTCCAACGCTACTTTTGTAGGACGGCGCCGTGACGTGCAGAGCAGCTGCCGGCCTCTTCCATACGACGCCAGGCGGCCCGGATCGGCTCGACAGCCTGGTCCCAGCTCAGCCGGGAATCACCCTTGATTCGCAGAAAGTTCGCGCACAGCGACGTCAGGGCTTCCTCGAAGCGCCCACCGTACTGGGCCCAGCCGCTGTAGCCGACGCAATAAGCCGGCGCATAGTCTTCGTAGCTGTAATCGGCACGGAAGTAGGCTTCCTTCCAGTAAACGCCGGCCCAGTAAAGGTCTTGCACCTGCGCCGCAAATCGGCGCAACACGGCTTCGCGGGGTTCCCCGGCCAAAGGCTGCAGCTCATGGTCCCATGCGTCCGAAAAAGCCATCGTGGTGTGAAGAGATGAATTGCTGAAGTCGCGAATGCGTCTTCTTGAATCCATCGTGGCTGCACCGGCAGCGCTTGAGCGTAGGACGCTCCACCCCTGCGCGTGTCGGAGGGTGGGACGGATTAATTTCTGGTTTTCTTGCGGCTGAAGGCCTCGCCCCCTCCGCTCCCTCCTCCATCGGCGAAATCATGCGGATCGAGCTTGCCGCGCGCAGGTTTCTGCGGAGCTTCGATGATTTCGCTTGCGCTGTTTTCGCCGATGTCGCTGACGGCAAGTTCCGGCGTGGTCGAAAACTGGCGGTTCGGCCGCGCCGTGAGCGGCTTGTCGTTGTTGCGGTGCATAGCCATGATTGCTCCAGGAGGGTGAAAAAGAAGTTGGTGGTGCAAACTTGCATGATCAACGCCGCACGAAGGAAAGCAGGCGCCGTCCTACACCGGTGTGCTGGCAAGACGGCGATAACTGGCCTTTGCCAGACCAAAAAGGACATCAAATGCGCGTGGACATCTATCGCCGGCCCGAATCCCAGCACAAGCTGTCGTACCTCGTGGTGCCCGAAGGCCGGGTTATCCCGGAAGAGGCCACCAACGTCGACTGGGTCAGCGAGAAGCGGGGGCTCGAGCTCGACGAGACACGCGCCGGCTGGCCTGACCTCGGAATCGATGCGCCGGAGCGGCAGCTCAGCGAAAAGGGATACGCGATCACGGGTGTGCTGCACCAGGTGCAGGAGTAACCGGCTCAGCGCTCCACGCGCCGTTGCGTCCGCTCGCCGGCCTCGCGCTTTTGTTGCCCATCGGCGCGGTCTTCCGCCTTTTCTTCGATCCGCTGTTCCCGCTCGCGCGAGAACAGCTCGTGACGCGATGCCCGCGACGCTGCCCCGAGCGGCGGCGTGGTCG
>JAYUHN010000465.1:0-3151 GCA_043766965.1 Ramlibacter sp.
AACGCGCCGATCAGCAGGCTGAAAAAGTTGCGCTGGTTGGAGATCAGCCCCGCTTCCATGCCGACCTCGCACTCGAGTCGCAGGTCGCCGAGCCGCCGCGACTGCGGCGGCAGCCCCGGCGTGCGTATCTCGGTGCGCCACGTCATGCTCTGGCGCCTGCGGTTCGGCACCACCATCGCGTCCTCGTCGAACGCTTGCCGGTCACGCGGGAGCACGAAAGTGTTGTCCGGTGCCACCGGCACCCGCGTTTCGACGTTTTTGCCGACCACGTCAAGCCGGATGTCCCGCATGTTGCTGTCGCGGTGGCGCGGCAGCAACCTGAAGCGCAGCGACGCATCGGGCGCCAACGCATGGCGCCGCTCGAATAGCTCCATTCCGCGAATCATGCGGCGGTACGATTTTTCAACCGGGTCGCGATTGCCCTTGGCGCTGATCGTGACGGGCGGCAGACCTGACGAACTCTGCGCCCAACCCATGGTGTTCGCCATCGCAGCCGCCAGCACCATGAGCCCGGGCAAGAGCTTGTTCAGCACTGCAATCCCCTGGATTTGGTCATGCTGGAGCTTCCGTCGAGGGACGCGCGGGGGTTGCGGGACCGTTGCCCAGCCGGATGTCGGACGGGTCGCACCTGCGGCACCCCATCCTCCGCAGCGCGCCGGCCCCGGCGCCGTTTGCGATCGCTCCGCGCGGTCTTTTCGCCGCTAGGCCTCGCCGTCCACCAGTTTGGCTGGCTGCGGGATCAGACGGCCCTTGCGTGCCTGCAGCACGAAGGACGTCAGCTGCCAGACGATGAAGATGGCGATCAGGCTAAGCAGGGTCCCGCTGATGGGACGAGTGAAGAATGAGCCGAAGCTGCCACGGCTCAAGAGCAGCGCGCGGCGGAAATTTTCTTCCAGCATCGGCCCGAGGATGAAGCCCAGCATCAGCGGAGCGGCGTCGAGATCGAGCCGCATGAACATATAGCCGACGAAGCCGAAGGCGGCCGTGATGTAGATGTCCTGCAGGCTGTTGTTGACGCTGTAGGTGCCGATGCAGCAGAAGAAAAGAATCGCCGGGAACAGCACGGCGTACGGGATCTTGAAGACCGACAGCCAGTAGCGCACCAGCGGCACGTTGAGGGTGATGAGGAAAAAGTTTCCAACCCACATGCTGGCCACCAGGCCCCAGAACAGGTCCGGGTGGCCGGCGATCATGTTGGGACCGGGCTGGATGCCCTTGATCATGAAGGCCGCCATCATGAGCGCCATGACGGCGTTTTCGGGAATGCCAATGCTCATGAGCGGAATGAAACTGGTCCGCGCTGCGGCTTCGTCGGCAGCCGCTTGCCCGGCGACACCCTCGATCGCGCCGGCGCCGATCTCATGCTTGTACTTGCTGACTTTCTTGTCGAGGGCATACGCGGCGAACTGGGCGATCACCGGCCCGCCGCCGGGCAGGATCCCCATGAACGAGCCGATCACGCTGCCGCGCAGGGCGCTGGGAATGATGCGCTTGAACTCCGGCCAGGTCGGCATGAGCTTGATCTTGCCGTTGAACGGCGTGCGCTCATCCTTGTTGTCGAGATTCTTCGAAATCTCGGCGATGCCGAAGACGCCCAGCGCAATGCTCACCAGCCCGACACCGTCGGCGAGGAAAGGCAGGTCCAGCGTGAAGCGCTGCATGCCGCTGTTGACATCGGTGCCGATCTGGCCAAGCAGCACCCCGATCAGGCACATCGCCATGCCATTGAGGAGGCTGCCGGTGGTGACGAAGCTCACGCAGACGAATCCCACCAGCATCAATGCAACGTAATCCGCCGGGCCGAACAGGAAGGCCACTTCGCCCAGCATCGGAGCGAAGAACGAAAGCACCACGATGGCGACGGTGCCGCCGATGAAACTGGAAACGCCCGCCGTGAACAGCGCCAGTCCGCACTTGCCGTTCAGCGTCATCTGGTAGCCGTCGATACAGGCCACGATGCTGCTGGCGTGCGGGATCTTCATGGTGATCGCGCTGACGCTGTCGCCGTACTGGGCGCCGTAGTAGATACCGGCCAGCATGATGAGCGCGCCGCCGGTGGGAATCGAATAGGTCAGCGGCAGCAGGATGCTGATGGTGGCCAGGGGCCCCAGCCCGGGCAACAGGCCGACGAGCGTGCCCACCGTGCAACCGATGGCGCAGTACATCAGGTTCTGCCAGGTCAGCGCGATGCTGAAACCGAAAGCGAGGTTGTGCAGGACTTCCGTCATCAGTAGAGCGGCAGGTTGAAGCCGAGAAGTTTCTGGAAGGCCAGGGCAACCGCGATCAGGCCGGCCGAGATCTTGAGGTTGCGAAAGACCGAATAGGAGGCCGTGCCGGCGAACGATGCGACGAACACCATGAACACGATGCCTGCGATCATGTTGACCAGTTCGGAGATCAGCGCGAATCCGCATAGGCTCGCCAGGATGATGGCGATGTTCTTGTACTTGAACTCGAGGTGGACGCGCTGGACGAAGCGCGACCGCACCGCGGTGATCACGCCGATCAGCAGCAACAGGCTGCTCACCATCAGCGGAAACAGACCGGGGCCGGCCCGGCTGAACGCCCCGATCGGGTAGCGCATCGACTGGAGGCCGAAGGCCAGGGAAATCGCGATCAGAAACAGGCCCCTGACGAGATTGCGGTCGTTCATTGTGAATCCGGTGAGGTTGATGCAGGGACCGCAGCAACCGTGACCGATGCGAAGCGATCCGGTCGCCACGTGGCGAACGAATTCTGCTATCGACTTCCTGACCAGACCCCGACGCCGCGCTCAGTGAAAACACGTACGGCGGCTTCCCCCTCGGCTCTGCAAGCCGTGTTCAGCGCCAGTGTGCCGGCGCTGTCCAGCTCTTGGCTCTTCAGCGATTGCCGGAGCGCGGTGGGCGTTTCGCCGCGGTCCGGCGGGTCCGCCTGGGCGCGTCCGCTGCGGCGTGGGCATGCTCGGCCGCACGGCTTTCGGCGCGACCCTCAGTGTCGTTGCCGCTTTGGCGGCGGGCGGGCCGCGCGGTCGGCGGTTGCAACGCAGGCGGTTGGTCCCCGGTAGCAGGTAACGAGCCCGAGCCAGCCGTGACGGAAGCCAGGGTGCCGAGCTTGGACATCCATTGCAACCATCCCTGCTGCATCGCCTCGAATGCGGAGCGGTGCAACT
>JAYUHN010000466.1:0-8333 GCA_043766965.1 Ramlibacter sp.
GTCGCCGAACCTCACGTACCACCCGGAACGGCTGACGATGGAAAAGGGCGAATCGATGTTTTCCCCGAGGGATCGGATCGGACAGCTGACGATGCGCAACCTGGACATCGTCGACACACGGGCCAAGCTTGCGCTCTATGCGCAGGCCGGACTGTTGTCGCTGGGGACGGGCGCGTCGATGCCGAAGCTGGGCAAGGACGAGAAGTAAAACACGCCCTCTACGCTGCGGACGCCTGAGAACCAGTCTTTGCCGCGCCCGCTCAGCGGGGCCACAAGTCAGCGTGGCTAGACTTCGACCGGCTCGGGCTCCAGCCGGATTCCGAAACGTTCATAGACGCTGGTCTGGATCGCGCGCGCCAGCGTCACCACTTCGCCCCCGGTGGCGCCGCCACGGTTCACCAGCACCAGCGCCTGCTTTTCATAGACGCCGGCGTTGCCGACCGACTTGCCCCTCCAGCCGCACGCGTCGATCAGCCAGCCGGCCGCCAGCTTGATGCTCCCGTCGGGCATGGGGTAATGCACGATGCCCGGTTCGCGGGCAATGATGTCCGCGCACTGGTCCGGGGTGACCGTCGGATTCTTGAAGAAGCTGCCTGCGTTGCCGATCACCCGGGGGTCCGGCAGCTTGCCGCTGCGGATCGCGCAGACCCAGTCGAAGATCTGCTGCGCCGAAGGCCGGCTGATGCCGGTGTCCTTCATTTTGCGTTCGAGGTCGGCGTAGCCGAGCACCGGCTTCCACGGCTTCGGCAGCCGGAAGCGCACACGCAGGATCAGCGCCCGGCCGGCCAGGCCGAAATCGCCACTGTGAGCCGCCTCATGCTTGAACACCGAATCGCGGTAACCGAAAGCGCACTGGGCCGCCTCCAGGGTGAAGGTCTGCCCCGTCACCAGGTCGATCGCATCCAGCGATTCGAAGCGGTCCTGCAGCTCGACCCCGTAGGCGCCGATGTTCTGCACCGGCGAGCCGCCCACCGTGCCCGGGATCAGCGCCAGATTCTCGAGCCCGGGCAGACCCTGCTGCAGCGTCCAGTCGACGATGTCGTGCCAGTTTTCGCCGGCGCCGGCCTCGACGACGGTTGCCTTGGGACCGTCTTGCAGCACCCGCCGGCCTGTGACCTCGACCTTGAGCACCATCGCCTTGACGTCACCCGTCAGCACGATGTTGCTGCCACCTCCGAGCACGAACTTCCTGCGTTCGCGCAGATCGGGATCGGCCAGCACCTGAAGGACGTCTTCCGGGCTTCTCACGCGCACCAGCAGCCGCGCCTTGGCGACGATGCCAAAGCTGTTGTGCGCCTGCAAGGGGACGTTCTGCTCCACGATCATGGGAGAATTGTCGCATCAGCCAACAGCATTCCGAGGGAGCGTCCATGCCGTCTTTTGACACCGTTTGCGAACCCAACATGGTGGAGGTGAAAAACGCCGTGGAGAACGCATCCAAGGAGATCGGCACGCGCTTCGACTTCAAGGGGACTTCCGCGGCGCTCGAGATCAAGGACAAGGAAATCACGATGTTCGGCGACGCCGAATTCCAGCTGTCGCAGGTGGAAGACATCCTCACCGGCAAGCTGACCAAGCGCAATGTCGACGTGCGTTACCTGGACAAGGCGGACGTGCAGAAGATCGGCGGCGACAAGGTCAAGCAGGTGATCAAGGTACGCAATGGCATCGAGACCGAGCAGGCCAAGAAGATCACCCGGCTGGTCAAGGACAGCAAGCTGAAGGTGCAGGCCGCGATCCAGGGAGACGCGGTGCGCATCTCCGGCGCCAAGCGCGACGACCTGCAGGCGGCGATGGCACTGATCAGGAAAGACGTTCCGGACCTGCCGCTGTCGTTCAACAACTTCCGCGATTGATGCGCGGCCTGATCGCGGTCGTGACGCTGCTTGCGCTGGGCGCGGCCGCCAGGGCCCAGACGGTCTCCCTGCAAGGCATGCTGGGACCCAGGGCGCTGCTGGTCATCAATGGCGGCCAGCCGCGCAGCGTCGCACCCGGCGAGACGCTGCAGGGCGTCAAGGTGGTCTCGGCCGCCGGCGACGAAGCAATCGTCGAGATCAACGGCCGCAGGCACACGCTTCGCATCGGCGACTCGCAGGTGAGCGTCGGAGCTTCCGGCTTTGCCGGCAACGGAAACAAGATCGTCCTGACAGCCGGTGCCGGTGGCCACTTCCTGTCCCAGGGAACGATCAACGGCCGCGCGGTGCAGTTCATGGTCGACACCGGCGCCACCACGGTCGGGCTGGGAGTGTCTGAAGCCGAGCGTGTGGGGCTGAACTACAAGGCCGGCGCGCAGGTGCGGCTTCAGACTGCCAACGGATCGATCCCAGGCTGGCTGGTCAAGCTGTCATCGGTGCGCGTCGGCGAAGTCGAAATCCGCGAGGTGGACGCCGTCGTCAGCACGGCCTCGATGCCTTACGTGCTGCTGGGAAACAGCTTTCTCTCGCGCTTCCAGATGCGGCGCGACAACGATCAGCTGGTGCTGGAGCGCCGCTTTTGAGGACCAGGCCAGTGCCGGTGCGCCATGGGAATACCTGAAGCCTTGACCGACGCCCCGGGGTCGGGCGCGCGCAAGGAGCATGACCTGTCCGCCTTCGCGCCGCTGCGCCGGCCGGTGTTCCGCATGCTGTGGTTCACCTGGTTCGCGGCGAACACCACCATGTGGATGAACGACGTGGCGGCGGCCTGGCTCATGACGTCGCTCGCGCCGTCGCCGCTGTGGGTGGCACTGGTGCAGACCGCTTCCACGCTGCCGGTGTTCCTGCTGGGCCTTCCCAGCGGCGCCATGGCGGACATCCTGGACCGGCGCCGCTATTTCATGATCACGCAGTTCTGGGTCGCCATCGTCGCCGCCATGCTCTGCCTGGCCGTGCTGCTGAAGGCGATGAATCCGTCGCTGCTGCTGGCCCTTGTTTTCTTCAACGGCATCGGACTGGCGATGCGCTGGCCGGTGTTCGCCGCCATCATCCCCGAGGTGGTGCCGCGACCCCAGTTGCCGGCGGCGCTGGCGCTCAATGGCGTGTCGATGAACGGTTCCCGCATCATCGGGCCGCTGGTGGCGGGCGCGCTGATCGCGGGCGCCGGCATCGAATGGGTGTTCGTGCTGAACGCCGCGCTCTCCCTCACTGCCGCATTCGTCATCATGCGATGGCGCCGCGAGCACCGCGAAAGTCCGCTTGGGCGCGAGCGGCTGCCGAGCGCCATGCGCGTTGGCCTGCAATTCGTGCGCCAGTCGCAGCGGATGCGGGCGCTATTGCTGCGCGTCTTCCTGTTCTTCCTGCATTCCACGGCGTTGCTGGCCCTGCTCCCGCTACTGGCCCGCGCGATGCCGGGCGGCGCGGCGGGCACCTTCACGATCCTGCTGGCCTCGATGGGCGCGGGAGCGATTGTGGCGGCGCTCCAGATGCCGCGTATCCGCCGCGCAATGCCGCTGGAGCGCCTGCTTCTGCTGGGCACCTGCATCCAGTCATTTTCCTCGCTCGGCATTGCCTGGGCCCCTTCGATCTATGTCGCCGTGCCCGCGATGATGTTGTCGGGAGCCGCATGGATTGCGGTTGCCAACTCGCTGACCGTGGCCACCCAGATGGCTTTGCCGGACTGGGTGCGCGCTCGCGGCATGTCGATCTACCAGATGGCCCTGATGGGATCGACCGCAATGGGGGCGGCGATCTGGGGCCAGGTGGCAACCTGGAGCGACATTCACATCAGCGTCGGCATTTCGGCGGCAAGCAGTATCGTCGCGTTGCTGGTCGCGCAGCGCCTGGCGCCCGACCGCGGCATCGAGGAAGACCTTTCGCCTTCGAGCGCGTTTACCGCGCCGGTTGCAGAGGCACCGCCGGACGCGGGCCGGGTCCAGGTGCAGATCGAATACCGCATCGATCCCAGGCGCGCGATGGAATTCGAAGCGGCGATGCAGGAGAGCCGGCGCAGCCGGATGCGCCAGGGCGCCCTGGCGTGGGAACTGCTGCACGACATCTACGAGCCCTCGCGCTACATCGAGCAGATCACCGACGAATCGTGGACCGAACACCTGCGCCGGTTCGACCGCGTCACCAAAGGCGACGTGGCCCTGCGCGACCGCAAGCTGGCTTTCCACCTGGGGGAAACGCCGCCGCTCGTGTCGCGCTTCCTGCTCGAAAGATAGCTGTCAGAGCTCCGGCTGTCGCTGTTTCAACGCATGCTCGACCGCGGCCATCCCTTGGTCCCAGGCCTGCGTCATGGCGGCTGCCAGCGGCGCCAGCTCCAGCGCCTTGCCGGTATGGATCGCGCGAGCCCCCTTGAGGATCAACGCCTTGCTGGCTTGCGAAATGGCATCGAACGACGGCGCGGCGGCGCCCAGGGGGCCGTACCCAAGGTCCGCCAGCCAGCGCAGGTTGGCGGCTGCCAGTTCGAACGCCGCGCCGGCCTGGCGAATCGAGGCGAACGCCCACGCGTGGTAGCCGGGCAAGCCGGCGACGCGCAGTTCATCGAGCTGCCTGTCGACGCGCGCGCCAAACTGCGAAAACGGATTGCGCGCCGGCCGCCAGTCGGCATACCGGCGCACGAGTTCGAATGACATTGCGGCCAGCACCGGGGACGGCCGGGCGACGCGCCGCTCGATTCGCACCAGCTCGGCGTACAGGGGCATGAAGCCGGGATCAAGGCCCGCGTCGAGCCGGAACACCTGCGCGAAGTCCTCGCCGGACAGTTCGAAATAGCCGGCGTTGTGGAAATACCCGAGGCGTCGGCTTTCGACGTCGATCCGTGCCAGCAGGATGGTGGTCTTGGTGTGCGCGCTGCGGTAGTCGGTGCCCCGGGTGTCGGGCAACCAGAACGCGTCCGCTTCAGTGCTGATGAGCTTTCCGGCAGCGAGATGCTCCAGGGCATGGTCGATCAGGGGCCGCCACACGGACAGCTCCTGCACGTCGATGCCATACAGCTCGCGCAGGTCCGATAGCGGCGGCTTGAAGAAGGTCCACTGGTCGCCCTCGAAATCCACGGCCAGCGTGAAAGGCAGCACGGCCCGCGGCTCCAGCCCCAGCGAATGCAGAAGTTCGATCCACAGGTCCGCATAGCAGTTCTTCTCGGGCCAGGCGCTATCCTCGCCATGCAACGGATGGCTGCGATACCCGGTCGCCTCGAATCCCGGCAGGGCTTGCACAGCGGTCATGCCCAAAGGTGGGCCCGCACGTCCCCGGGCCAGGCGGCGGGGTCGAAGCCGTGAATCTTGAGCAAGGCCAGCGTGACCCGCTCCAGCCCAAAACCGAGGCAAGCCGTGTGAGCGACCGTGTTGTCGGCACTGCGGATTCCGAACAGGGCACTGAAATGGTCCTGGTGCCAGTTGAAGGAACAAAGTGCCGTCGGGTTCTCCCGTGAAATCACCGGCACCAGGATTTCGAACTTGAGCCGCTGTTCTACCTGCTGCGCGGCCATCATCTTGCCGCTCCTGCCGAAGAAGGGATCGGAGGCGACACTGCTTTGGGCCGGCAGCCCGAGTTCCCGCATCAGCGCAAGGCCCCGCTGCAGCCAGTCATCGCGCCAGGCCACCACCTCGTCCGGCGTGCCCATGCGGATGAATTCACGCATTCGAAAAGACTGCAGCCGCGTCGGTTCGTCGGAGGGCTCATGGCGGTAGACCCACCCCAGCACGGTGAGCAGCCGCCCCGCGTCCGGCAGCAGCCCGCTGAAACATGGATAGACCGGGTAGCACGCGGCCGGCGCCAGCATCACGTCGGTCGGGTCCAGCATGTGCTCCCAGCGCTGTCCCGCCTGGACCAGCGTCGACAGCTCGCGGGCCTGCGTATCGCTGCCACCGAAACTATGCACCGAGCCGGCGAGCTGCGGAAAGTTGTCCAGGTACCCGAGCTTCTCGATCAGCGCCCGCGGCAGGATCGGCGGGAAGGTGAGCTCCTGGGCGCCGTCCGCTTCGGCCTTGCGCATGACGAGCGCATCGAAGCGGCGCAGTATGTCCTCGAACGCCGCGCCCCGGCCATAGGCGCCCTTGACCCCACTCGGGATGATGAACCCGTGCTCGACCAGCCCGCGTCGAAAGCTCTGGCCACCGTCGCCGGTGGTCACTGGGAATCCTTGAACACAAGCAGCATCGAAGCGCTCTTGGCAATGATCCGGTCGTTGGAGATCATGATGGAAGCCGACAGCACATCGCGGTACTGGCGCCCCAGGCTGAAGGGGCCGTCGTTCTTGTAGCCGAGGATGCCGACGATCTGCAGCGCCCGATGCACGATCTGCGGCGCGGCGTCGGAACAAGAGACCTTGAGGTTGTTGAGCCGCAAGGCCCAGCCGATGCTGAGGAGCTGTTCCTGCTCCGGCTCGCCGGGGCCGATCTGGTCGAACGCCTCGGCCGCCGACTGCCAGCTCTGCTTCATCGTCTGCAACTGGATCGATACCTCGGCCAGCCGGGTCGCGGTCGGCGGCATCGAGCCCGGGTTCTGCCGCGCCTGGCCACGCACGAAGTTGGCGGCGCGGCCGACCGCGTCCGCGGCGATACCCCACCACAGCGAAGCCCACAGGATGTGCGAGTACGGCAGCATGGTCCGCGCCGAACTGTCCGCGAACGAGCCGGGCAAAATCTGCTCTTGCGGCCCGGCCGCCTGCAGCCGGAAGCCGGGGCTGCAGGTTCCTCGCATGCCCAGCGTGTCCCAGGTCGTGGTCTGCTTCAGGACGCAGTCTTCTTTCCTGACCATGACCAGGACCTGATCGTTGGCAGCCGCGCCGGGGTCGCGGCGGCAGGTCACCAGGATGGCATCGGCATGGGCGCAATAGGACCCTGTCGTGGCGTCCTTCTCGAGAACGAACGTACGTTCCCGCTGCTCCACGGCACAGACGCTGGACCGCGTGTCGCCGAAGGTGCCGACTTCCGATGTGATCGAGGCCAGCAAGTACTGGTTGCGAACCATCTCACGCAGCCAGTTCCGAAAGAACTCGCTATGCGCCGCATGCCGTGCGATGCAGGCCAGCTGGCTGTAATGCATCGCCAGCACCATGGCGCTGGACCCGCACGACAGCGCCAGGGCGGAACACAGTTGCGCCAGTTCCGCCACGCCGCACCCACTCCCCCCGAACTCCGCCGGGACGCAGGCCGACAACACTCGGGCCTCGCGCAGGGCGGCCACGGTTTCGGCCGGAAAGCGGGCCTGCGCGTCGACCTCGCCGGCATAACGGGACGCGATCTCGGCACCGATTCGCCGCACTGCAGCGAGGAGTTGTTCAAAGCTCCGCTCGTTGCTGGTAGGCATCATCTTCAACGACTCGTTCTCACGACTGCTCATGTTCTTTTCGCCAATGGCGACCGTCCGTGTAGGAAAGGTCCGCGACCTTGGTTTTACATCGCGTTGCACAACCACGAGGGCGTGGTATTTTGGTACAACGATTTCATAGTGTGCGCGATCGACTGAAAAATTGTTCTCGGATGAAAACTATGACCGATCTGGGTGCTGCGGCGGCGTCGCAAGCTCTGCAATGGGACATGCGTGTCGGCCTTGATCTGGTCGAGATCTCGCAACTGCAGTACTCGATCCGCACCTTTGGGGACGCATTTACCCACCGGCTGTTCACACGCGGCGAACTCGACTACAGCCTGGGGGCGGCCGACATGACCGCGCCCCGGCTGGCTGCCCGCTTTGCAGCCAAGGAAGCGCTGATCAAGGCTCTGCAGTTGAGCGAGGCCGGCGTCAGCTGGCGTGACATCGAGGTCATCAAGCTCGACGGCGGCGACTGCCGCATGGAGCTGCACGGGCGGGTGGCTCAGCTCGGAGAGGAAATGGGCTTGGCTGGCCTGATGCTGAGCTTGAGCCACGATGGCGACTATGCCGGCGCCGTCGTCAGCGCACGTTTTTCAAAAAGATCCAATGAGCCGTGCCATTGATGACAACGATGAACTTAGAAGACATTGAAAACGGAATCCGCAGCGTACTGCGGGCTCACGGCCGCCTGAACTCCGATCCGGGGCAATTGCCGGGGAGCGCCGACCTGTACCAGTCGGGTCTGACCTCCCACGCAAGCGTCAATGTCATGCTCGCGCTGGAAGGCACCTTCGACATCGAATTTCCGGACCATATGCTCAAGCGCAGCGTGTTCTCGAGCATCGATGCCATCCGGCAGGCCGTGACCGATCTCACCAGCGCGTAGCACTGCCATGGGCCCCTTCAGCAGCCGCCATCCGCACCGACAGCTGCTGTCGGGCGACTGGGAGGTATGCGCGGTGGCCCCCGGCGCTGAGCGCCCGGACGATGAATCCCGCCATTGGCAGCGGGTCCCCGGGCCCTGGCCGGCCGCCGCCGCCTTGCGCCACCTCGGCCAGTGGTCGCTGGACGACACGGCGCGTTCGTTCGACGCAC
>JAYUHN010000467.1:0-3140 GCA_043766965.1 Ramlibacter sp.
GGGAGCTGATCGCGCAACTGCAATTGCACGTGAAGGACAAGCTGGCGCCCTACGAATACCCGAAGGAAATCGAATTCATCGACGCGCTCCCCATGACCACCACCGGCAAGGTGCAGCGGCGCGTGCTTCGGCTGCAGGAAGAGGAGAAAGCGCGGGCGGCGAAAAACGAAATGTCATCCCGCTGAATGGTCAATTGTCATCCCGGACTCGATCCGGGATCCGTCCGGGATTCATTCCAGGGTCGCGCTGAATGGATCCCGGGTCGGAGCCCGGGATGACAGCCAACCCCGGATGACAGCCCGCCCGGGATGACGGCCATGTTCATTCGTACCGCACCTGGCAGTTCTCGCAGAAGAAGCTGCGCCGGTCCGACCTGCCCAGATGCGCTTTGACGAACGGGATGTTGCAGCGGGGACAGGTCCGCTGGTATGCGCCAGCCAGTGCTTCCTCATCCGGAACAGCACTTCGTACACCAGGTCCAGCGGCTCCTCGATGAAGTGAACCGAACAGCTGTAGAAATTCAGCTCGCCGGTATCGAAGCCGAGGACAAGCCTCGGCGGCGCCTCCTTGCGCCCTCGACCCGCACGATCTTCTCGCCCAGGAAGCCGCTGGCCAGGTCCTTGAGGATGACGATCGAAGGGCCTTCGGGCATGAAATCCATTATTCTGCGCAGTCCATCCCAATCCTGTAGTCCTACCTTCAAATGCAAAACGTTCAACTCGGCCGCAGCGAACTGCGCGTCAGCCCCGTCTGCCTGGGCACGATGACCTTCGGCGAGCAGGTCGACGAGGCGACGGCCCACGCGATCCTGGATCGGTCGCTCGATCGCGGCATCAATTTCATCGACACCGCGGAGATGTATTCGGTGCCGGCGCGGGCCGAGACTTTTGGCGCGACCGAGAAAATCATCGGCAACTGGTTCGCGAAGACCCGCGGTGCACGCGAGAAGCTGGTGCTGGCCACCAAGGTCGCCGGCCCGTCGCGCGGCATGCAGTGGGTGCGCGAAGGCGCCGGCCTCACCGCGCAAGACATCCAGGCCTCCTGCGAAGCAAGCCTGAAGCGGCTGAAAACCGACGTCATCGACCTGTACCAGATCCACTGGCCCGAGCGCAACGTGCCGATGTTCGGCGGCATCTACTACGACCCGAAGCTGGAGCGCACCACGACCTCGATTCACGAACAGCTGGGGGCTTTCGCCCGGCTGGTGCAGCAAGGCAAGGTCCGCTACATCGGGCTGTCGAATGAAACGCCCTACGGCGTCCATGAATTCGTCCGGCTGGCCGAGCAGCACAAGCTGCCGCGCATCGCCACCGTTCAGAACGTCTACTGCCTGGTCAGCCGCGGCGTCGAAAACGGGCTCGACGAAACCATGCACCGGCTCGGCGTCTCGCTGCTGGCGTATTCGCCGCTGGCCTTCGGATTGCTGACCGGCAAGTACGATAAGAGCGGTACGGATGGACCGGACGCGCCCAGGGACGCCCGCATCGCGCGGTACGAGAGCGTGCGCAAGCAGCGCTGGGGCCGCGCGGAGGCGCTGGCCGCGGCGCGGCGCTACAACCAGTTGGCGAGCGACAACGGCATGACGCCGGTGCAGATGGCGCTGGCCTTCTGCTATACCAAATGGCAGGTCGCCAGCACCATCATCGGCGTGACGTCGGTGGCGCAGTTCGACGAAGACCTCGCCGCGTGGGGCGGCAAGCTGTCGCCCGACATGCTGGCGCAGATCGACAGGATCCGCTGGGAGATCCGCGATCCGGCGGTCTGAAGATATTGCCCAAAAAACTTCACGTCAGCGAGACACCCGCCACGGCGATGCTGCGTGAGCACGGCATCGCATTCACCGAGCATCCGTACGAGTATCTCGAGCACGGTGGAGCGCAACACAGTGCGAAGGCGCTGGGCTTCGACCCATTCGCCGTGGTCAAGACGCTGGTCATGGAGGACGAGAAAGGCAAGCCGTTGCTGGTGCTGATGCACGGCGACCGCAAGGTCTCCACCAGGAATCTCGCCCGCCAGATCGGCGCGAAGTCGATCCAGCCGTGTCAGCCCGAGGTGGCCAGTCGGCACAGCGGTTATCTGGTGGGAGGCACTTCGCCGTTCGGAATCCGCAAAGCGATGCCGCTCTACATCGAAGACAGCATTCTCGCGCTGCCGAAAATCCTGATCAACGGCGGCCGCCGCGGCTACCTGGTCGGCATCGATCCACAGGTCTGCCTGCGATTGCTCGGCGCCACGCCGGTGAACTGCGGGCTGGCAGAATAGCGCGCAACCGCGGAAGACAAACACTTGCAAGTTCTCTATCCGATGCTCGCCACGCTCGCGGCGTACCTGCTGGGGTCGCTCTCGTTCGCGGTCATCGTCAGCAGGCTGATGGGGTTGAAGGATCCCCGCACCTTCGGCAGCAGAAATCCTGGCGCCACCAATGTGCTGCGTTCCGGGAGCAAGCCGGCGGCGGTCGTCACGTTGCTGCTGGACGGCCTGAAAGGCTGGTTGCCGGTGGTGCTGGTGCGCTGGTTCGGTAAACCGTACGGTCTGGAGGACGGTACCATGGCGTTGGTGGGGCTGGCCGCGTTTCTCGGTCACCTCTGGCCGGTGTTTTTTCGCTTCCAGGGCGGCAAGGGAGTCGCCACTTTCATCGGCGTCGTGTTCGGTATTGACCCGCTGCTGGGGATCGCCACCGCTGCCACCTGGCTGATCATCGCGTTCTTTTTCCGTTACTCGTCGCTTGCTTCGCTGCTCTCGGCGGTGTTCGCTCCCTGCTTTTATCTGCTGGGTGACCGCGTCAAGTGGTATGCGGAGACCGCGGTGGCGCTGGCTTTGTTCGTGATGGCGTTGCTGCTTGCGTGGCGCCATCGCGAGAACATCGGCCGCCTGCTGCAGGGCAAGGAATCGAAACTGGGCGCCAGGAAGCAGGCCTGAACCCCCAGCCCGGTGCTACGCAATGGCCATCCGAGCAGGGACCGGCGCCAGGGGCACCGGTTGCTCTTGCAGCTGGTCCAGGTGCCGAAGCACGGTGTCGATCACGACCCGCTGCCGGTCGCGTGCGGAGAACGTGTGGTCGGCGCCGTCGACCAGCGTTAGCCGAAACCTGGGGTCGTTGCGCAGGTAGCAGCCGCCGCGCCCCAGATGGAACTGGACAT
>JAYUHN010000468.1:0-3138 GCA_043766965.1 Ramlibacter sp.
GGAACCGTCTTCAAGGAAGGCCTGGTGCGAGCCGACGACCTCCCGCTGGTGCTGCCGGTGCTGGGAGGCGGCGAGCTGCCGCGCGGCGCGAAGGTGCGGCTGCGACTGGGCGAGATCGACGAGATCACGCTCGACGTCAAGGGCACCGTCATCGAACGCCTTGATGCCGAACCCGCGGCGCAATCCGTCGAAGAAGAGACAGACGACGAACCGGCTGCCGGTCCGCTCACGATTGCGGTGGATGTCGGAGAAACCGAGAGCGATAATTCACCTCCGTGAGCCTGCGTTCCTTCAGCACCCTGCAGATTGCGCTTGGCGCCTCGTTTGCCGTGCATGCGGTGCTGCTCACGGTTCGGTTCGTGGACCCGGAAGGCTTCAACCGTGTGTTCCAGGACACCCCGCTCGAGGTGATCCTGGTCAACGCCCGCAGCAACGAAAAACCGGAGAAGGCGCAGGCCATCGCACAGGCCACCCTGTCGGGCGGTGGCGAGGCCGCCAAGGGACGGGCGACATCGCCCTTGCCGCCGTCGGCGCTGTCCGAACTGGGCGACGCGGCCGAGGAAGCGCAACGAAAGATCGATTCGATGCAGGACCAGCAGATGGTCATGCTGGCGCAACTGCAGCGGATGCTGGCCGCCATGCCGCCCCCCGACCCGAAACAGGCCAACACCGATCCCGAAGCGGTCGCGCGCGAGGACAAGCGGCGCCAGCTGGTCAAGCTGCTGGCCGAAATCGAACGACGCATCAACGAGGAAAACGCGCGGCCGAAAAAGCGCTACATCAGCCCCGCGACGCGCGAAGAGGTCTATGCCGTCTATTACGACGGGCTGCGGCGCAGGATCGAGGACCGCGGCACGCATAACTTCCCCGAAATTGCCGGCCGGAAGCTGTACGGGGAACTCACCATGATCGTCACCGTGAATTTCGACGGCCGCGTCATCGGCACCGAAGTGGTCGAAGGCTCCGGCAACACCACGCTCGACCGCCGCGCGCTGGCCATCGCCCGGGCCGCGGGCCCGTTCGGCAGCTTCAGCGAAGCGATGCGGCGCAAGGCCGACCAGATCGTGGTGGTCTCGCGCTTCCGGTTCACCCGCGACGAGACGCTGGAAACCAAGCTCACCAACCGCTGACCGCAGGAACGTGGCAATGGACCAATACTGCGTACTGGGCAACCCGGTGGAACACAGCAAGTCGCCGTGGATCCACACGCGCTTCGGCCAGCTCACCGGGCAGCAGATCGGCTACGTCAAGCGCCTGGTGGCTTTGGACGGATTTGTCGCGGGCCTGCGGGCGTTCCGGACCGAAGGCGGCAAGGGCTGCAACATCACCGTGCCCTTCAAGTTCGAGGCCGCCCCGCTCGCCACCACGCTCACCGCTCGCGCACGGCTGGCTCAGGCCTGCAACACGTTGCGCTTCGACGGCCAGGACGTTGTGTTCGCGGACAACACCGACGGCATCGGCCTGGTCAATGACATCCAGCACAACGCCGGGGTCGCGCTGGCAGGGCGGCATCTGCTCCTGATCGGCGCCGGCGGCGCCGCGGCCGGTGTACTCGGGCCGTTGATCGAAGCCGGGCCCAGCCGGATCGTCGTCACCAACCGCACGCCCGGCAAGGCCCAGTCGCTGGTGCAGCGCCACCTGCCGCTCGCCCGTGACTGTGGCGTCGCGCTGGCAGTCAGCGCTTCGGACGGTGTGGCCGGCGTGTTCGACGTCGTCATCAATGCGACCGCCAGCAGTTTGAGCGGAGACCCCGTGCCGGTGGCCGGCTCGGTGCTGGCCCCGGGTTCGCTGGCCGTGGACCTGATGTACGGCCCGGCGGCGGACGGGTTCATGGGGTGGGCGCGCAGCAGGGGCGCGGTACCCCGTGACGGACTGGGGATGCTGGTGGAACAGGCGGCTGAAGCCTTCCTGGTGTTCCGCGGGGTGCGGCCGCCGTCGGCGCAGGTCTTGTCCGAGCTGCGTGCCAGCTTGCGCTGACAGCCATGAAGGGCTTGCTGCGATGGATCGCTCTGGTGCTGCTCGCGGCGGTGGCCTTGCAAGTGTTCTTTGTCGTGCGCGTCGGGGTGATGGCCGTCGTCGATCCGCAGTCCACCAGTTTCCAGCGCTCCGAAGCATGGCGAATCGCAACCCAGAGACACCACCTTCTGTGGCGCCAGCAGTGGGTCCCGTACTCGAGGATCAGCGACAACCTCAAGCGGGCCGTCATCGCGTCCGAGGATGCCAGCTTTACCAACCACGACGGCGTCGACTGGGAAGCGATGGAGAAAGCCTGGCAACGCAACGCCAAGGCGGAGGAACAGGTGGCCCGGCGCGCACAGGCGGCGCGACCGGCGCTGCGCCAGCCGAAGATCGTCGGCGGTTCGACCATCACGCAGCAACTGGCGAAAAACCTGCTGCTTTCGGGCGAACGCAACCTGCTGCGCAAGGGCCAGGAAGTGGTGCTCGCGTTCCTGCTGGAACGGATGCTGGACAAGCAGCGCATTTTGGAGATCTACCTGAACAACGTCGAATGGGGCGAAGGCGTGTTCGGCGCCGAAGCCGCGGCGCAGCACTACTTCCGCAAGCCGTCGTCGCAGCTTTCCGCTTATGAAGCGGCGCGCCTCGCCGTGATGCTGCCGCGGCCCCGCTACTTCGAGAAGCTGCCCAACTCAGGCTACCTTGGCAGCCGGGCCTGGACCATCGTCGCGCGGATGCGCGATGCCGAATTACCGTGAGCAGGAGACCGTCGATGAACTTCCCTTCCCGCATGCTATGCGCCGTCGCGCTCGCGCTGCTGGCCCTCACCGCCGCGCCGGTGGTCAGCGCCGACGACGCCGCCTGGCCCAGCAAACCGCTCAGGTACGTCGTCCCGTTCTCGCCCGGCGTTTCCGATGGCGTGGCCCGCCTGGTCAGCCAGCAGCTGTCCAACCGGCTGGGCCAGGCCGTTGTCGTCGAGAACAAACCCGGTGTCTCGGGGATCGTGGGCACGCAGGCCGTGGCCCATGCGCCTGCCGACGGCTACACGCTGATCGGCGGCACCATCACGACCCACGCGGTCAATCCCTTCTTCACGAAACAGCTGGGTTACGACCCGGTCAAGGACTTCGCGCCGGTCAGCCTGGTGGGCATGGTGAGCAACGTCCTCGTCGTTGCGGCCGA
>JAYUHN010000469.1:0-8288 GCA_043766965.1 Ramlibacter sp.
CGACGCCATGGACGCCAACTACGGGCACTGGGCCCACCAGATGGCGCCATTGATCATGGGCAACCCCGAGCGGCCGGAACTGGCATGGGAGCTGGAGTCAGGCCTGAACCGCATGGACGTCGGCATTGCGCGCCAGTTCGCGCGGGTCAGCTTCGGCTGCGACCATCGCGCCGATCTGGCCCTGCTCAACACGCCAACAGTCGTGCTGCAATGCGCCGAAGACAACATGGTGCCGGAGGTGGTGGGCGAATTCATGCGCGAAACCATTCCAGCCTGCGAGCTGGTCAGGCTCGAGGCCACCGGCCACTGTCCGCAGCTGAGCGCGCCGCAGGAAGTCACGCGGCTGCTTCGCACTGTGCTGAACCACGGCTGGACCGAGACCGAGCCGGCCGAACTCAGCGCGGATCTCTAGGGCCGTCACTCCCTCGAATGGAGGACCGTGTCCCTTTAACGGGTGATGCAAATTCGTTATCCGCGCCCTAGTCTTGGACACCGTCCCACATGGAGTCCATCATGGTCAAGCAAACACCCGAATTTCGTTCGCCCGAGTCCCCGCGCGTGCGCGAAGCCGACAGGTCGTGGCGGGTCACCGCCTTCTGGAGCGTCGTCAGTATCGTCAGCGTCGCCGCCCTCACTTCAGTGACTGTCGAGTCCAGCTTTCGAATGCTGATCGCGGGGACTCTGCCGGCGTCGACGATGAACCTCACCTCGGCGAAGTCAGTCACCTTCATCCCGCTGACTGGCGAGCCGGATTTCAACGACCGGTTCGTCGACGAGAAGCGCAACGCCGTGCATGCGGAGCTGCCCGCGCAGTTCTAAGGGGCTTGCACCCGCCGCGGGACTCCGGCTGCGGCGGCGCGGCGCTGGAGCCTGTGTATGACGCGCACAAGCGCTTCGTGCTGGCAGCCCGGATACTGCATGCTGACGAGACGCCGGTGGCCATGCTCGACCCCGGTGCGAGCAAGACCAAGCGAGCCTACGTGTGGGCCTATGCACGCGGGGCTTTGATGCTGTGCCCGGCGTGATCAATGAGTTCTGCGCGGGTCGATGAGGAGGTGCCCGTGGACAATAACCATCTCGAAAACCTTATCTGCCCGTGGGCGATGGGACGCCGGGCATGGCTGTTCGCCGCAGCCAATTGGCCGGCCAGCGCGCCGCGGTCGTGATGAACCTGGTGCAATCGGCCAAGGTTCACGGCCACGATCCGTGGGCTTGCCTCAACGACGTGCTCACGCGCCTGCCGACGCATCTGAACGGCCGCATCGACGAACTGCTCCCGCACAACGGCACCCGGGTTGCTGACCGAACCAACGACCCGCGCCGAGCTAGGGGGTGCCGCACCATGCGCAACGCGGATTAGGGGACCCCGCCGACCGGCGGACGCCGGCGCGGCTGGCGCAGCAGGGCCCCCACCAGCCGCAGCTTCAGCCGCAGTTGCGGCTGGTGGCCCCAGCTGCTAGTGACGCTTGTGTGATCGGCCGGTCGCCCGGCAGGTTCAATCTCCTGGCTTCCGGCCCCGATCTCGAAGTCGAAGCCAGAGGGCGTCATGCCATAAAACGAGAAGGTGCCATCCGGGTCCGGATGCTGGCCAATCGTGAGCGCCAGTGGCACCTTGCACTGCTTCGTTCGCTCGTAAGCGCGTCCCACGGGCAGTCGGGGTGGTCTTCGACTACGAGAACTCTTGAGCACGGCAGGGCACCAGTGGGCCCAGGGTACATGTCGGACCTTGATGGCCTGAACCCACTACATGGCAAGGAGCTTTACGGCCCAGTACACGGCGATGCCCATCTGCACTGCGAAGGCGGCGAACCTTGCGGACACGGCGAACGACGATGTTGATGCAAGGTGAATGATCGACTGGGAGATGCGTGCGGCGAGTAGCACGTAGGCCAACGAATCGGTGATGTTCGACTTGCCTGCGATGACCGCGAGAATCATAAAGCCGCCGAAGAGAGGTAAGCCCTCGATGCAGTTTGCATGCGCGCGCGCCAAGCGTTGCATGAATGGTGACAGATTCGAGTTCTCGGGGTTAAAGCCGTTGGCGGGAACCTCGCGCGTGAGAACTAGCTTGGAGCGAACAGTCTCCATGAGCACGAGGAGGAAGAGAGTCCAACAGAGGAACCCGAGAAAGGCCAGAAGCGTCGTATTCATGGGTGGTGGCTCCGAACGGTAGCGACGCCTTGTGCAGCGCAGTTATGTTGTGTGACGCATCACGAATTGAAGGACTTCCCCATCCTGAGTCTACAAGAACAAATTGCTCGGACGTGATGTCCATGCGCAGAAGTGTGGCCTATCCTTCCCGGACACTCAATTATTTTTGACACGCATGATTTACGGCGCCGGGCACCGTTGCTGGGCAATCTCGAGCACCGTGACCGGTCACTCCGATCCGCCGTGACCGGCGATCCGGCGGGACGCGACCAGTGATTCCGTCCTGAACGGGGCCGATTTCAGACCCTAGCCGAAATCCCCGGTCACGATGTCCGAACGGTGTGGTACGGCACCGTGATGGAGTGCATTGCTCAGGGATACGCCGGCTGCGCGCAGCGGCCAGAACCTCGACTTTGAACTGCGCACTGTGCTGGCGCCGCGAACTGAAATGCTCCAATTGCTGTCAATCAACGAATAGGTGGACACCAATCGTGTGCACTCATGCGCGCTCTTCAAGATGGGATGGCCAGCCGCTTACCGTGCTGTCGCAGCCGGCGGTGACCTGCGTCATCCCCGGCACCTCCAGCGCCCAACACATGCGGGACAACGCGGCGGCTGGCAGCGGTGAGATACCGCCGCCGCAGTTCTGGGCCGGCAAGCTGGCTGAACTGGGCTTCTGAACGTCAGCCTTTGGACCGCGCGGGCGAGATGCCGCCCAGGTGCGTGCCCGAATCAAGCAGGATCAGCTCCCCGGTGACGGTGCGCGCGCCGTCAACCAGCCACAGCACGGCTTCGGCCACGTCTTCCGGCGTGCATGCGCGCCCGAGCGGCGTTCCTGCCTCATAGCCGGCCTTCACCTTCTCATAGGCCTCCTGCCCCAGGCCGTCGACGAACCAGCGCGAGCTGATGAGCCCTGGACAGACGGCATTGACGCGCACCTGCGGCGCCATCGCGCGGGCCAGGTACAAGGTCATCGCATTGACCGCGCCCTTGGAGGCGATGTAGGCGACCGACGAGCCGATGCCGAGCGCACCGGCGATCGAGGACACGTTGACGATCGCGCCCTGCGCAGCCTTGAGATGGACCGCGCAGGCGCGCACCATCTGGAAGGTGCCGACCGCGTTGACGCCGACGATGTGCTGGAAGGTCTCGGCGTCGAGCGCTTCCCAGTTGGCCGCGCCGTCGAAGCTGGTGATTCCGGCGTTGTTGACGAGTGCATCGATCCGCTTCCAGCGGTCCATCGCCGCGTGCGCGAGCTGCCGGCAGTCGGCGTCCTGGGCCACGTCGCCGCGCAGCAGCAGCGTGTCGGCCCCGGCCTCGCGGCAGGCGTTCTGCGACAGCTTGGCTTCGGCTTCGCTTTTCGAATAATTGATCAGCACGTCGTAGCCCCGGCGCGCCAGCGCCAGCGCCGTCGCGGCACCCACGCCCGTGGCCGATCCGGTGACGATTGCGGTCTTGCGTTGCGTCACGGGATCAATCGGCCGTGGCGCCGGATTCCCGCACCACCCGCGCCCACTTGACGGTTTCGCTCTGGATCAGGGCGGCCAACGCCTCGGGCGTGCCGGGCGCAGGGTCAAGCCCCAGCGCCGCCAGCTTCTCCCTGACGTCCGGCATCGCCAGCACCTTCGCGGTTTCGGCATTGATCCGAAGCTGCATCTCGCGTGGCATGCCGGCCGGGCCGAGCAGCGCGAACCATGACGTCGCCTCGAACTGCGGCAGCCCCGATTCGGCGATGGTCGGGATGTTCGGCGCCGCGGCCGAGCGCTGCGCGCTGGTGACCGCGATCGCGCGCACGTCGCCCGATTTCACCAGCGGCAATACGGATGGCATGTTGTCGAAGATCATGGTGATGCGTCCGCCGACCAGGTCGGGCACGGCCTGCGCCCGCCCCTTGTAGGGGATGTGCTGCATCTTGACTCCCGCCAGCGTGTTGAACAATTCGCCGGAGAGGTGGATCGACGTGCCGCTGCCCGACGAGCCGAAGGTCAGCGGCTCCTTCTGCGCCAGCGCGATCAGCTCCTTCACGGTCCTGGCGGGCACCGTGTTGTTCACGACCAGCAGGTTCGGCGTCGATGCCAGGAAGCTGATCGGCGTGAAGTCCTTGACGTTGTTGTAGGGCAGCTTGGCGTAGAGCGACTGGTTGATCGCGTGCGTGCCCACGGTGCCGATGATGAGCGTCGCTCCGTCCGGCGCGCTCCTGGCGACGAAATCGGCGCCGAGGGTGCCGCCCGCCCCCGCCTTGTTGTCCACGGTGACCGGTTGCCCCAGCGCGTGGCTCCATTTGTCGGCCAGGAAGCGTGCCAGCGTGTCCGGCGCGCCGCCGGGCGGAAAGGTGACGACAATCCGCACCGGCTTGGTCGGCCAGGTGCCGGTCTGGGCCTGCGCCACAGGGACCAGCAAGACCGGCAGCAGCAGGCCCAGCACCGGAAGCCACCGCTTGAACGACATTCGGGCCATGGAACGTATCTCCTGAGTTGGAGCTGGCATTCTGCCAAACCCCAAACCCGACGGCCCGATCGCTTTCCTGAGGCAACATCGCCCGACTTGCGTTCAGGTTGCCGCTGACGTAAGGTCCGCGCAACCCGGAAGCCCCACCCATGTCCCTGATCGAAGAAACCGCGCCGGCGATCGCCGCGAAGAAAATCTCTCAACTGCCGGGGCCGCGCGGCCTGCCGTGGCTGGGCAACACGCTGCAGGTGGATCGTCTCCGCCTGCACTTGCAGCTCGAGAACTGGGCCCGGCAATACGGCGATGCCTACACCATCAGCATCGTGCCGCGGCGCTTCCTGGTGCTGTCCAATCCGGACGCAGTCGCCACCGTGCTGCGGGACCGCCCGGAAGGCTTCCGGCGTTCCACCCGGCTCGAGCGGATTTCGGCCGAATTCGGCTTCCTGGGCCTGTTCTCGGCCAACGGCGCCACCTGGAAGCGGCAGCGGCCGATGGTGCTGGCCGGGCTGGACCCGTCGCACATCAAGGCTTTTTTTCCGACGCTGATCCAGGTCACGGAGCGTTTCGCCAAACGCTGGCGCAAGGCCGCGCGCAGTGGCGAAGCCATCGACCTGCAGGCCGACCTGATGCGCTACACGGTGGACGTCACGGCGGCGCTTGCGTTCGGGGAGGACATCAACACCATCGAAGCCGAGGGCGAGCAGTTGATCCAGCAGCACCTGAACCAGGTGCTGCCACAACTGTTCAAGCGCGTGTTCTCGCCGTTCCAGAGCTGGAAGTACTTTCCGTCGGCAGCGGACAAGGCCCTGCCCGGCCATCTGTCGGCGATCCAGGAGGCGGTGGACGGCTTCATTGCCAAGACCGCGCGGACGCTGCACGACCAGCCGGAGCTGCGGCAGCGCCCCGCCAACCTGATCCAGGCGATGATGGCCGCGCGCGATCGTGAAGGCAGCGGCATCACCGACGCCGACGTGTCGGGCAACGTGCTGACGATGCTGCTGGCAGGCGAAGACACCACAGCCAATACGCTGGCCTGGATGATCTGGTTGCTGCACAGGACTCCGGACGCGATGCGCCAGGCGACCGATGAAGCGCGGACGGTTCTGGCCGGCGCCACCTGCCCCGGAAGCGTCGAGCAGCTGGCGCGGTTCGACTTCATCGAAGCCTGCGCGTACGAAGCGATGCGGCTGAAGCCGGTCGCGCCGTTGATCGTGAACGAGGCGCTGAAAGACACCGTCGTCGCGGGCATCGAAATCCCCGCCGGATCCCTGGTCATGTGCCTGATGCGGCCCGGGGCCGTCGATGCGAAGAACTTTCCGGCGCCGCAGCAGTTCGACCCGGCCCGCTGGAGCGCGGCCGGCGGCAGCGCGGCGCAGGCGATGGGATCCCCCAAGCGGGTGGTGATGCCATTCGGCGCCGGGCCGCGCATCTGCCCGGGGCGCTACCTGGCCTTGGCGGAAATCAAGATGGTGATGGCGATGCTGCTGGCCAACTTCGACATCGCCGACGTCTTTACCGAGGACGGCGCCGATCCGCAGGAGCGGATTTCACTCACCATGTATCCGGTGGGGCTCTCGATGCGGCTGAAAGAGGCGACGACGCACCAGCTCGGATAACCGCCTAGTCGGTCCAGACCCGCACCGGACCGACGAAGCCATCGACGAACGAGGCTGCATTGGGAACGCCGGCCTCGCCGGCGAAGTAGAGGCCGACACTCGGGTCCGCGACAAAGCCCGCGGCTTCGTGGTCGATGGCTTCCCGGCCAGCCACGCGTCCGTTGACCAGATAACGAAAGCCGGTCCCGGGGTCGTACTCGATCCGCAACCTCGAGGTGCGCCTGGTCACCCTGGCCAGCACGGTCTCTCGCAGGGGCGTATTGCGCTTGATGAAGAACTTCGAATTCTCGTGGCGGATCGAGATTTCGCGATAGTCGCCTTCGCCGGTGATGAGCGCCAGGCCGGCGAAACCGCCGGGGCCCGCCGCCGTGATGGTGAAGTCCGCCTCGACCACGATGCGGCCGGTGCGAGCGAAGGTCTGCTTCGATATCAGCGCCCAGCCGCCGACGTCGTCCCCCGCCGGCGAGGTCTGTGGCTCGGCGTGGAACACCAGCCGGTCGCCATCGACGTGCCACCAGCGGTTCGGGCCCATGCCGAGCACATTGATGTCGATGCCCGCGATCGTCCCGTCGGAGCCGCGCAAGGTGCCCCACTTGCCGGTGATCTTGTTCATTGCCCATGGCAGTTGCGGATCCGCGCCGTCGGGCGTGCGGACCATCACCTGCGGCGTCACGATGCCGTAGACGCCGCTCTCGGGGGTGCGCGGCTCCCAGCGTTCCTCGAAGGCCACAGCCATGCCAACCGGCGCCCGGACCACGGGAACCGCAGTCGAAGCCGGGGCATGGAGGACGAGCAGTGCGGCCAAGGTGGCAGCGACAAGGCGACGATGAACCATGGAGTGAGTGTGTGAGTCAGATGATTGCCTGCCCGGCGCCAAGCGGGCGATTTTCGATGCACTGATGTGCACAATGGTGCACGGCGACGAAGCGATGCGCGCGTCAGGCAGGCCGTGGACGCGGCCTGCTCACACTGCTTGCAACGGGTGCAGCGGAAGACTGATCGTCAAAACACATCCGGTGCCCGGCATATCCCGCACGCTCAGCGTTCCACCGTCCGCTTCGACGTTCTGCCGGGCCACTGAAAGACCGAGTCCCAATCCACTCTTGTCACTGCCTGCCTGCGCGAAGGGACTGAACATCGTCACGGCACTGTCCGCGGGAAGTCCTCCACAGTGGTCCTTCACGTCGATGTGCACCCGCTCGCCAACCGGGTATGCGTTCAAGACAACCTCAGTGCGGCTGTGAGTGAACTTGAAAGCGTTCTGAAGCAGGTTCATCACGGCTGCGACCAGAAGGTTGCGCTTGGCGGCCACGCCCAGCGTCGGGTCTACTTCTGCCACCGTGAACGTGCAGCCCCTTGTATTCGCTTCCAGTGCAGCCGACTCCGCGACGTCTTTGATGAAGGTAGCCACCGAGAACACCTCGCGCTGGTTGTCCGGATGGGCCAGTCGCACCTCGCTGACCGCGGCATCGATCAGCATGGTGAGCGCCGTCAGACTTCGCCTCAGCACAGCGCCGGTCGCGCCGCTCACCGGAAGATTGCCTGTTTGCATGGCGTTCAGGGCAAGGGTCGCGGTTTGAAGCGAGTTGCGTAGCTCGTGTGCCATAAAGCCCAGGCGCTCATTGACGGCAGCGGACTGCTTGAGAGCAGCCGATTCGTCCTGCCGCTTGCTGAATGAGGACACGGCGTCCGCAATCGCGTTGTCCAGGCACCGGTTCAACGTGCGGTATTCGTCAATGGTGAATGGCGCATCGCGCTCGAAGGCCAGGTCCGTGATTGCCTGGCACAGGTCACCATAGTCATGCACGACCTGGTCAACTGTGTAGCCCAGCGCAAGAAGCTCTTTTCCGTGAGCCGTGGCACTCACCCCGATCTCGGACATTTCTGTCGCGTCTCCACTCGAAGCTCCAGAAATCCTGAGGCTTTCCCAAGTCTCACCGTCTTCTTCGGCTTGCAGAGTCCTGATCAGCTGGTTCAGAAACAGCGGAACGCCATTTTTCAACTGCTCAGGCGTTGCTGCGCGTCGAGGTCGCTGGGCAACCTTTGCTTCGCACCGCGAAATTAAATCATCTC
>JAYUHN010000470.1:0-8288 GCA_043766965.1 Ramlibacter sp.
CCGCCGCGGTCTTGCAGCCGAAAGTTGAAGCCCGAGGCCGAACCCAGCTCCGGAATCGGCGGCGGGCTGAGCGGGAAGATGAACGCATCGCGCACCCCCATCAAGGCACCGAAAGCGCGCCCGGCCACGGCCTGCGCGGTGTGCCCCGCACCCACCCGTTCGTCCCAGTCCTTCAGCGTGATGAAGGCGAGTGCGGCGTTTTGCCCGGTGCCCGAAAAGCTGAAGCCCAGCACGCTGACCATGCTCTGCACCTCGGGCTGCTTGAGCACGAAGCCTTCGACCTGGCGCATCACGTCGAGCGTGCGGTTTTGCGTGGCGCCCGGCGGCAATTGCACGTTGACGAGGATGTAGCCCTGGTCTTCGGCCGGCAAGAACGAAGCGGGCAGGCGCACGAACAGCAGCCACACCGCGCCGATGATGGCGACGTAAATAACGAGGTAGCGCGCCGCGCGCTTCAGGATGCGCGCCACCAGACCTTCATAGCCTTTTGCAGTTCGCGTGAAGCCACGGTTGAACCAGCCGAAGAAGCCGGTCTTGGCGTGGTGATGGCCCGCCTCCACCGGCTTGAGCAGGCTGGCGCACAGCGCCGGCGTGAGCGACAAGGCGAGAAAGGCCGACAACAGAATCGACGTGACCATCACCGCCGAGAACTGGCGGTAGATGTTGCCCACCGAGCCGCCGAAGAAGGCCAGCGGCACGAACACCGACACCAGCACCACGGTGACGCCGACGATGGCACCCGAGATCTGGCCCATCGCCTTGCGCGTGGCGAGCAGCGGCGACAGGCCTTCCTCGCTCATGATGCGTTCGACGTTCTCGACCACCACGATGGCGTCGTCGACCACGATGCCGATCACCAGCACCATGCCGAACATGGTGAGCACGTTGATCGAGAACCCCAGCGCCAGCAGCGCACCGAACGTGCCGAGCAGCGCGATCGGAACCACCAGCGTCGGGATGATGGTGTAGCGCCAGTTCTGCAGGAACAGGAACATCACCAGGAACACCAGCGCCACGGCCTCCAGCAGAGTCACCACCACCTGCGTGATCGAGATCCGCACGAAGCGCGAGCTGTCGTACGGGATTTCCCACTTGACCCCGGACGGGAAGAATTTCGACAGCTCGCCCATGCGCTTGCGGACCGCGTCGGCCGTGGCCAGCGCATTCCCGGTGGGTGACAGCTGAACGCCGATGCCGGTCGACGGCTTGCCGTTCAGGCGGGCGGAAGTCGTGTAATTCTGGGCGCCGAGCTCGACCCGCGCCACATCGCGCAGGCGGACGGCGGAGCCATCGGTGTTGGCCCGCAGCACGATGTTGCCGAACTGGTCAGTGGTGCTGAGCTGGCCCTGCACGACCACTGTGGCCGCGATGCCCTGGCCGCCGATGTTGGGGAGTTCGCCGATGGAGCCGGCCGAGACCTGCGCGTTCTGCGCCCGGATCGCGGCGTTGACATCGTTGGTCGACAGGCCGAAGCCGAGCAGCTTGCCCGGATCGATCCAGATCCGCATCGCCTGCTCGGTGCCGAACAACTGCGCCTGCCCGACACCGGGAATGCGCTGGATTTCCGGCAACACCGTGCGCGACGCATAGTCACCCAGCCTGGTCGGCGTCATCGCCGGATCGTCCGACGACAGGATGGTGAACAGCAGGAAGTTGGAGCGCGATTTGTCGACTCGAACACCCTGCTGCGTCACCGCCGCCGGCAGCCGGGGTGTGGCGCGGGCGAGGCGGTTTTGCACATCCACCTGGGCCAGGTCGGGATTGGTGCCCTGCCTGAAGCTGATCGTGATCGCGCCGGAGCCGTTGGCCTGGCTGACGGACTCCATGTAGATCATGCCGGGCGAGCCGTTCATCTCCTGCTCGATCACGCTGATCACGCTCTCTTCCAGCGTCTGGGCGGAGGCGCCGGGGTAGCTGGCCGACACGACGATCGCGGGCGGCGCCACCGGCGGGTATTGCGAAATCGGCAGCTGGGTGATCGAGACGCTGCCCAGCACGATGATGAACAAGGCGATGACCCACGCGAAGATCGGCCGGTCGATGAAAAACTGGGCCATGCCGCGGCGCCTTACCTGACTGTCGCGGGTGCGGATCCAGGGGACCGGGCGGCGGCAACCGGTCCGCCGGCCGCGCTCCATGGCACCGGCTTGACCGTGGCGCCGGGCTGCAGTTTCTGGAACCCGTCCACCATGACCTGCTCACCGGCCTTCAGTCCGTCCAGCACGACCCACCGGCCCGACTGTTCGCCGCCCACCTTGACCGGCCGCGGACCGACCTTGCCGTCGCTGCCCACCACCATCACGGAGTCGCCCTGCGCCGAGCGGGTCACGGCCTGCTGCGGCAGCAGAATCGCGTTGCTGGCCTTGGCCTGCTCGAGCTGCACGCGCACGTACATTCCCGGCAACAGCACGGTGCCCGGGTTGGGAACTTCGGCGCGCAAGGTCACCTGGCCGCTGGTCGGGTCCACCGTCAAGTCGGAGAACAGCAGGCGGCCGGCGCGCGAATGCTGGGTGCCGTCTTCCAGCAGGATTTTCACGCTGGCCGCGTCGGTGCCCCCGGCGCGCTTGAGGCGCCCGGCATCCAGCGAGCGGCGCAGGTTCAACACCTCGTTGGCCGACTGGGTGAAGTTGACGTACATCGGATCGATCTGCTGGATCAGCGCGAGGGGCGTGGCTTCGCCCTGGCCGACCAGCGCCCCCTCCGTGACCAGGGCGCGGCCGATCCGCCCCGAGATCGGCGCGGTGACGGATGCATAGCCGAGGGCGATGCCGGCCGTCTGCACCGCCGCGCGCGCCGCCGCCACGTCGGCTTCGGCCAGCTTCTGGGCGGCGACGGCATTCGCATAGTCCAGCTTGCTGATCGCGTTGGCTTCGACCAGCGGCTTGTAGCGCTCGGCCAGCGTCGTGCTCTGGGACAGGTTGGCCTGGGCCTTCGCCAGCCCGGCCTGCGAACTGGCGTAGGTCGCCGCGTACGAGGCCGGGTCGATGCGGAACAGGGGCTGGCCGGCGCGGACGTCGGAACCTTCCTGGAACAGGCGCTGCAGCACGATGCCGGCCGCTCGCGCACGCACCTGTGCGGTCCTGGAAGCTTCCAGCCGCCCGGGCAGTTCCGTCACCAGACCGATCTCGCCCGGTGTCACGGTGACGACGCCCACCTCAGCCGGCGGCATGCCGCCGGCGGGCGGGCCGGGCGGCGGCTTGTCGCCGCACGCCGCCAGTGCCAGCAGCAACGGCGCCAATGCACGTGGGAACAGGGGCACGGAGGGCATGGGGATTCCTGTCGGGGAGCCGCGGGCCAGAACCCAGACGGTCGTCCCGGGGAAATCGCGGAGTATACATTCGCCGGTGAAGGTATATTCGGTGCCGCCCACACCGGGCGAAAACACGAAGCAGCAAGATGGTACGCCGCACCAAGCAAGATGCACTCGCCACCCGCAGCAGCCTGCTGGACGCGGCCGAGACCCTGTTCCAGAGCCATGGGGTCTCGCGAACCTCCCTCAACGACATCGCCGTCGCGGCGGGCACCACGCGGGGCGCGATCTACTGGCATTTCAAGGACAAGGCCGACCTGTTCAATTCCATGATGGAACGGGTCACGCTCCCGCTGGAATGCGCGTTCGAGCAGGCGGCGGGGGAACAGGGCGGCGATCCGTTTCCGGCATTGCGCCAGGGCTTGTCCGGGGCGCTGCGGCAGACGGCGCGCGATGAGCGCACCCGGCGCGTGCTCGAGGTCGCGACCCTGAAGGTGGAATACGTCGATGAGCTGGTGGCCGTTCGGGCCCGCCACATCGCGGTGCGGCAGCAGTTCCTGGACCGGATGCAACGCGCGCTGCGCGGCAGCGCCCGATGGCGCGGACTGCGGTTGCCGGTCCCGGTTCCGGTCGCTGCGCGTGGGCTGCACGCGCTGGTCGACGGCCTGATCCAGAACTGGTTGTTGGACTGCAGCGCCTTCGACCTGGTCCGAACCGGTAAAAAAGCGATTGATTCGTACCTGGCCGGACTCGGCCTGGGGCCGTGACGCGGGCATGGTGCCTGGCCAGGCAGCCATTGCCGAAACCTAGCGGCGTCGCCTGCGGCCGCACCCGCCGATACTGGTTTTGGCTTAGGCTGTCTGCCTTACCAGCCGCCGCACTTTCATGAACCTGATCGTCGCCACCCGCACCGAGGACCAGCACATTCGCTTCGAAGTGGACGGGCGCTGGCAATACGGCGATGCGTTGAAGCTGGCCTACGTGCTGAAGGCCGCCCAGGGCCGCGCTGTGCTGGACCGGTTCCTGGTCGACCTGCGGCGCGTGAGCTGCGAACCCGGAAAGGAGGCGGAAAAATTCATGGTGTGCGACCGGCTGCTGCGGGTGTTTCTGCCGCCCGTGCGGATCGCACTGGTCGCTGATGCAACGCTGGTCGACACCGATTCCGCCGCGGTGGTCTCACCCCGCACTGCACGCATCGGGGTGTTCGTCCGCGAACGCGAGGCGTTGGCGTGGCTGACGGCGCCGCAGTGACGACGCGGACAACGGTCCGTCAATGTCGCGCGGACATCAAGCGAATGCGCCAGGTATAAAAGGTCCCCCGGGAGCTGCCGCCACCGGGGGACAACAAGGCCGGTGAAGAAACCTGAGAAAGAGCCGGCCGATGGATTGGACGCAGCCGGTTCTTGCGAGGTTCCCACCGTTACATCCGTCGGCACGGCGAGCGTCCCAGTTGCCGTCGCAGTGTCCGCGTCGGTGCCGAACGAGTCACGCAGCCCAGCCGTTGTAAGCTTTCGCCTACCCGGGAACGCGGGAGCCGGTGCGAAGAGCAGTAGGGCTTTGCAGGTACGCTGCAAGGAAGGAGTTGGCCCAATTGATCGACCTGCCCATCAGCGCCTGGTTCCATGCGCATCCCGACCCGGGAGTCACCCGCTTCATGCTGTTCGTCAGCCACTGGCACAGCACGCTCGGCATCCTGCTGATGGCGGCGCTGCTCGGGGTCGTGCTGTTCCGTGCCGGGCAGTCCTGGTGGCTGCTGTCGCTGTTGCTGTCGGTGCCCGGTGGCTTGCTGCTCAACGTCGCCGTCAAGAACATCGTGCGGCGACCGCGCCCGCATTTCGACGACGCCTTGCTGACGCTCAACACCTATAGCTTTCCCAGCGGCCACACGGCGGGGGCGACCGTGTTCTACGGCTTTGTCACCATGTTCCTGTTCACGCTGGTGCACGACACCCCGCGCCGTTTCGCCATCGCGGCGACGGCCGCGAGCATGGTTTTGCTGGTCGCGCTGTCCCGGATCTATCTCGGAGTCCACTATTTCACCGATGTGACCGGCGCCATGGTGGAAGGCCTGTTCTGGCTGGCTTTGTCCCTGGCCGGGGTCCAGGCATTGCGCCGTCGCTACGCCCGCGTCGCGTCCTGACCATGCCGGCTCCCATCATCGTGATCGTGAACGCCACCGCCGGCACCGGCTTGCCGGACGACTGGGCCCGGCAGTTGCAGGACAAGTTCGGCCAGGCCGGACTGCATGCGCAGGTCCGCGTGGTGCAGAGCGGCTCCGACATCGAGCCGACGGTCAAGGCGGCCGTGAAGGAGGGCGCCGAGATCGTGGTCGCGGGCGGCGGCGACGGCACCGTCAGCGCGGTCGCCTCGGGACTGGTCGACAGCGGCGTCACGCTGGGCGTGCTGCCCATGGGAACGCTGAACCATTTCGCCAAGGATCTCGGCATTCCACTGGACCAGGAAGAGGCCATTGCCGTGATCGCGGCCGGCCGGCGGCTTGACGTCGATGCAGGCGAGGTCAACGGCCGGGTCTTCATCAACAACTCGAGCCTCGGCATTTACCCGGACATCGTGCGCGAGCGCGAAAAGCGTCAGCACCGGCTGGGCCACGGCAAATGGCGCGCGTTGCTGGCCGCCAGCATCGGCGCCGCCCGCCGCTACCCGGTCTTGACGGTGCACGTCGACGTCGAAGGCAAGACCCTGGTGCGCCGCACTCCCTTCGTCTTCATCGGCAACAACGAGTACACGATGGAAGGTTTCGAAATCGGGGCCCGGGCCGCGCTGAACCGCGGCACGCTGTCGTTGTACCTGACGCAGCACATGGGCCGCTTCGGCTTGCTGCAGCTGGCCGTGAGGGCCTTGTTCAAGCGGCTGCAGCAGGCCCGGGACTTCGACATGGTGACCGCGCGGAACTTCGTGGTGCGCACCAGGCACAAGCGGTTGCGGGTCGCCACCGACGGCGAGGTGAACCTGATGGAGACGCCGTTGCAGTACCGGTTGCGGCCGGCGTCGCTGCGGGTGATTGTCCCGGCGGAGCAAGCGGCGCAATGAGGACGCTGGTCCATCTGTCGGATGTTCACTTCGGCCGGGTGGACGAAGCGGTGGTCACAGCCATCATTCCCGTCGTCCGCAGCCTCGAGCCCGACGTCGTCGTGGTGTCGGGCGACCTGACGCAGCGGGCCAAGCCCGAAGAGTTCCGCGCGGCGCGGCGTTTTCTGGACGAGTTGCCGACGCCACAGATCGTGGTGCCGGGTAACCATGACGTGCCTTTGTACAACGTGTTCCAGCGCTTCGGCTCCCCGTTGTCGAAGTATCGGCGCTTCATCAGCAGGGACCTGGAGCCTTTCTATTCCGACGACGAGATCGCGGTGGCCGGCATCAACACGGCACGCTCCCTGACGTTCAAGGATGGCCGGATCAACCAGGACCAGATGCAGCGCCTGCACGACCGGCTGGCGCCGCTGGACGAACGGGTGACCAAGATCGTGGTGACCCACCATCCGTTCGACCTGCCGGATGGCGTCGATGCCAGGAACCTGGTGGGGCGCGCCGACCAGGCGATGGACGTGTTCCTGCGGGCCGGCGCCGACGTGCTGCTGGCGGGCCACCTGCACACCAGTCACATCGCCAGCACGGCCACCCGCTATCCGGTCGATGGCCGGGCGGCGCTGGTGGTGCAGGCGGGCACCGCCACGTCCACCCGTGGCCGCGGCGAAACCAATTCGTTCAACCTGATTCGCTGCGACCGGGAGCGGCTCGAAGTCGTCCGCTGGTGCTGGGAGCCTGACGAAGGACGCTTCGACGAAACCTCCAGCGAAGCCTTTGCCTGGACCAGTTCCGGCTGGCAATCGGCGTCGTAGCTGGCTAGCAGCCCAGCGCTTCGGCCAGCCGCTCGATGAATGCCGATTGCGCCGGCAGCAGCTTGACCCGTGCTGCATCCAGGCTGAACCAGCCGACCCGGTCGACCTCGGGGAACTGGCGCAGCAGGCCTGACCGGGGCGGCCATTCCATCTCGAATGCATTGCTCTCCAGCTGCGACGGGTCCATGTCCCCGGCAAAGCTCCAGGCCGCGATCCGTTTGCCGCTGTTCAGCCGCACCTCGCCAAGCGCCGCATAGGGCCCCGACGGGGCCTTGCCCGTTTCTTCCTCGAACTCCCGCCGAGCGCATGCAAGCGGTTCTTCGGCCGCTCCACATTCGCCCTTGGGCAGGGTCCAGGCGCCATCGTCCCGACGCGCCCAGTAGGGGCCGCCGGGATGCGCCAACAGCACTTCGATCGCGCCGGCGGCCGTGTGGCGGTACATCAGGAGGCCGGCGCTGTGTTTGATCAAGATGGCGGATTATCGCCAGCAGCCGCAAGAGGCCGTGACCCCGTCGGGGGCGGCTGCTGCCACTAAGATGGCGCCATGGCTGGAACGACCACGCTTCCCCGCGACGGCGACCTGGTGCCGCTGGGGCAGGACGCCGGCGTGATCGGGCTGGTCGGCCTGGCCCACATGATCAGCCACTTCAGCCAGTTGCTGCTGGCGCCGCTGTTTCCCTGGCTGAAGGACGCTTTCAATGCGACTTACACCCAGCTCGGCTTCCTGATGACCTTGTTCTTCGTCGTCTCCTGCAGCATCCAGGCGGCGTCGGGTTTTTTGGTGGACCGGATGGGGCCGCGGCCGATCCTGTTCGGCGGACTCACGCTGCTGGGCTTGGCCGCCTTTGGCTTCGCGCTCAGCCCGAGCTACGGCGCGATGGCGTGTTGCGCCGTGGTGGCGGGCATCGGCAACGGCGTGTTCCACCCCGCGAACTACACGCTTCTGAACCGCAAGGTCAGCGCGGCGCGGCTGGGCCATGCCTACAGTTTTCACGGCATCACCGGCAGCCTCGGCTGGGCCTTGGCGCCGGCGCTGCTGGTGCCGCTTGCAATTGCTTTTTCGTGGCGGGTGGCGCTCGGCGCCGCCGGCAGCCTGGCTTTCGTGGTGATGGCCGTTCTCTGGTTCAACCGCGCCACGCTGTCGCTGCCGGCGATGGTTGCCACGAGATCGGACGGGC
>JAYUHN010000471.1:0-3125 GCA_043766965.1 Ramlibacter sp.
GCGCCACCCCTGCAAAGAGCTCGCGCAGCCGCTCGAAAGGATAGGGCTGCAGGCGCGACAACAGGGGATTCATATGGCGCCGATTATCGCGGCCCGGCCATCGCGGCCCGCCGGTTGTCCAGTTCCCTCAGAGCATCTGCAACGGCAGCGGCCGCTTCGGAGACGGGAATAGCAGGTCGAGTTCCGCCATCGCCGCTGCGTCCAGGGGACGTTGCAGCGCATCGACGTTCTGTCGCAGCCGGTCGGGGCTCGCTGTCTTCGGGATCGCGATCACGTCGTCGCTCGCGAGCAGCCAGGCCAGGGCGGCTTGCGCCGGCGTGACGCCGTGGCGACCGGCAAACCGCAGCAGCCGGGGATCGCCGGCCAGGCGCCCCTGTTCGATCGGCGAATACGCCATCACCGGCAGTGCCTGCTGCCGCATCCAGGGCAGGAGGTCGGCCTCGATCCCGCGCCGGGTGAGGTTGTAGAGCAGCTGGTCGGTCTGCACCTCACGGCCGCCCGGCAAGCGCCACAACGCGCGCATGGCGTCCAGGTCCAGGTTGCTGACGCCGAAATGGCGGATCAATCCCGCCTCCCGCAGCGACACGAACGCATCCAGTGTCTCCTCCAGCGGCACGCTGCCGGACCAGTGCAGCAGGTAGAGATCGAGGCGGTCCGTGCGCAGGCGGCGCAGGCTGCTTTCGCAGGCGCTGCGCATCGCCTTGCGCGAAGCGTGATGCGGATAGACCTTGCTGACAAGAAACACTTCGTCGCGCCGACCCTCGATGGCCTCGCCGACCAGGCTTTCAGTCAGGCCATCGCCGTACATCTCCGCCGTGTCGATCAGGCCCAGGCCCAGGTCCAGCCCCAGGCGCAAACTCCCGATCTCCCCGGCCCGCAGTGCGCTGTCCTCGCCCATGTTCCAGGTGCCCTGGCCCAGGGCCGGCACCAGTTCTCCACATGGAAGCCGAACGTTTTTCATTGGAGGATCCCCCTTGGCCAGGATGCAGGCGGCGATCGCTGATGGCCGAGCTTATCCATCAGCTCCCGGGCATTGTTCGGCGCGTGCAGCTTGTCGGTGTTGTCGAAATAGAAATAGACGTCGCGCGATGCGCGCTCCGGCGGGGGCTCGGACGCGATCAGCCGTGCATCGGCCGGCTGGCCTCCCGTGGTCCAGGCGCCGATGCAGTCGGCGCACCGATCCAGCTGCGTGCCGGTATAGCGGCTTTTGTACAGCTCGGTCGCGCCGTGCAGCCGCGTGTCAATGAAATCGGCCGTCACGTCCTCACACCGCGGCCAGGGCCGCGGTGTGTCGGCGATGACCCAGCCAAATACTGGGAAACTGGCGTGAGGCATGGTAGAGCTCCCGCGACTGCGTCAGTTTCGCCGGATGGAAATTGCCGCGCCACGGCGGGTAGCGCCAGCCCGGGACACCGATGCGAATGCGGCTGACATCCCACGTTGTGCCAGAGATCGGCATGAAGCGGGTTCGTTGGTAACGGTGTGTAGCGCGAGGCCTGTCATCGTGGTTTCGGGCGGAATGACAGCCCTCTTGCCTCCGGTATCATCCCAGCCACCCTGCCGGGCATCCGGTTCCCTGCCATCGACAGCCTTCGAATCCCAGACCCCGTGCGCCTCAATTCCATCAAGTTATCCGGGTTCAAATCCTTCGCCGAGCCCACCAACTTCATGTTGCCCGGCCAGCTGGTCGGCGTGGTCGGGCCCAATGGGTGCGGCAAGTCCAACATCATCGACGCAGTGCGCTGGGTGCTCGGCGAATCGCGCGCGAGCGAGCTGCGTGGCGAGTCGATGCAGGACGTGATCTTCAACGGCACCGCCACCCGCAAACCGTCTTCGCGCTCCTCGGTCGAACTGGTGTTCGACAACGCCGACCACCGCGCGGGCGGCCAGTGGGGCCAGTTCGGCGAGATCGCGGTGAAGCGGGTGCTGACGCGGGACGGCACCAGCAGCTACTACATCAACAACCAGCCGGTGCGCCGGCGCGACGTCCACGACGTGTTTCTCGGCACCGGCCTGGGCCCGCGCGCCTACGCGATCATCGGGCAGGGCACGATCAGCCGCATCATCGAGTCGAAACCGGAGGAGCTGCGGCTGTTCCTGGAGGAAGCCGCGGGCGTCTCCAAGTACAAGGAGCGCCGCCGCGAGACCGAGAGCCGGCTCAGCGACACCCGCGAGAACCTGACCCGCGTCGAGGACATCCTGCGCGAATTGAACAGCAATCTCGACAAGCTGGAAAAGCAGGCCGAGGTGGCGCAGAAGTACAACGAGTGGCAATCGCAGGCGACGCTGAGGCAGCGCCAGCTCTGGTTTCTCAAGCGCGCCGAAAGCGAACTGGAACAGGGCCGCGTCAAGGCGGAAGCGGAGAAGGCCGTCAACGACCTGGAGTCGCGCGTCGCCGAGCTGCGGCGGGTGGAAAGCGATCTCGAAACCATCCGGCAGGCCCATTACGCCGCCGGCGACCACGTCAACCAGGCGCAGGGTCAGCTCTACGAAGCCAGCGCCGAAGTCGGCCGGCTGGAAGCCGAAATCCGCTTTGTCGTCGAAGGCCGGCAACGGGTCGAGCAGCGGCTCGCGCAACTGAAAGAGCAGACCGCGCAGTGGGCGGCGCGCAAGGACGACGCAACGGCGGAAATCGCCGCTCTCGCGGGACAGGGGGTGGCGGCAGAAGAGCAAGCGATCGCGCTGTCGGCTCATGTCGCGCAACAGGCACAACAGCTCCCCGGGCTCGAAGATGCGTTGCGGCAGGCGCAAGGCCGGTCCGCCGAGCAGCGTGCCAGCGTGGCGCAGGTGCAGCAGCAGATCCAGGTGCTTGCCGCCGACCAGCGCAACATCGAGGAGCAATCGCGCGCTCTGACGCAGCGCCGCGAAAAGCTGGAGGCGGACCGCAACGCCCTCGCGGCGCCCGACGAGATCCGCCTGGCAGATCTGCGCACGCAGTTGGCGGCTGCGCAGGAGGCCGCGCAGGGCGTGGATAGCCGGCTGCACGACTTGCAGGAGCAGGTGCCGCAACTCGATGAAGACAGGCGCGCGCGGCAACAGGCCGTCAACAGCGAAGGCGGCAAGCAGGCCGACCTGTCGGCCCGGATGGAAGCGCTCAAGGCCTTGCAGGACAAGGTCAAGACCGA